>DATBUK010000075.1:0-15671 GCA_036516155.1 Yaniella sp. | reverse complement strand
CAACAAACACTGCAGCATTAGGGATAATGAGCGTAGCACGAGCGAGAGGAATGATTTGGCAGCACAGCTCACTACGCGACAACGGATCCTAGCCGCCGGACTCACCGCAAATGCCGGATTTGCCGACGGACTGTTTTTCCTGCACCTTGGCGGATACTTCGTATCATTTATGTCGGGTAACTCGACCAGGGCAGCGGCCGCGTTGGCAGAGCGCAACTATGGCGAATGGTTCGCTGCGTCGTTTCTGATTTTCTCGTTCATTGTGGGTGTGATGCTGTCATCGTTTGCGGTTCGTTTCGGCCCCAAGCGCTTCCATCAGCCGGCGGAGTCACTGCTCTCTGAGCAGATCGCGCCCCATGGTTCTGCCGTGTGGACGGCCTTCTTTTTAATGTTGCTAGGCGGTATCGCCTCAGTCGTAGAACCTCTGACCGGCCTAGCGCCCTTCATCATCGCCTCTGCTACCGGAGCGATCAACGGCACGTTTACCCGTCGTGGCGAAGTCACCGTGGGGCTGACGTATATGACGGGCACCCTGGTGAAAATGGGACAGTCTCTCGCCTCCGCGATAGCCTTGCGCTCCATTGTCTACCTCTCTCGCTTCTTGCACTACACACTCCTCTGGGCCGCAATTGCCGTCGGTGCACTCTTGGGCGCCTGGGCGTATGTTGCACTTGGCATCTCATCGGTATGGTTGTCGGTGATCGCGATGACGGTGCTGTCCATCATGCTCACCTGGCGGGTGAAAAAGCGCACCGACCGTGAGTGAGACTTATGAGGTTTAACAAGGCTGTGGGGCCTTACCACGGTGGTGGTAAGGCCCCACATTTTGTGAGCACACGAGGAGGTATTAGGCGCTGATCTTCGTCCGTGTCGATGCTTGTGCTGACAGGTAGCGATCGTAGGCGGGCAGCGTCAGGAAGTCTTCAAAGTCTTCCGACAGTGCAGATTCAGCAAATAATTCTTTCGCTTCGTCGAGTCGGTCACCCTCGTAACGGGGCAGAGAGACGAAGATATCTTCGATCTTCTGGGTCACCCATTCGGCGGTGATCGTCTTGGTTGAACCGTCCTCACGCAGAGCCCGAGATCCTGCGTTGATCCACTGCCAGATCTGGGACCGTGAAATTTCTGCTGTCGCAGCGTCTTCCATGAGCCCGTTGATAGCAGCGGCACCGGAACCATTGAGCCAAGCATCCATGTACCGGATACCGACTTCAATGTTGGTTTCCAACCCTGTTTCGGTAATTGAACCGGTCGTAGCCTGCACGTTGATGAGCCCCTGAGCATAGGGGACAACATCTTCGCGCTTATTGGTGCGGATCTGATGCTGGGCGTCCAACAGGAGTTCGTCAAAAACACCCATGCAGGTCGGGACCAGCCCTGGGTGCGCTACCCACGATCCATCGAAGCCATCATTTGCTTCGCGAGTTTTATCTTCGCGAACCTTCTGCAAAGCTTGCTTGGTCCGTTCCGGATCGCGAGAATCTGGGATGAAAGCACTCATCCCACCAATCGCTGAAGCGCCACGCTTGTGACAGGTATGGACCAGCAGGTCGGTGTATGCGCGCATCATCGGTTGGGTCATCGAAACGTCTGCGCGGTCTGGGAGCACGTATTCAGCACCCGAATCACGGTAGGTCTTGATGATCGAGAAGATGTAGTCCCAGCGGCCGGCGTTGAGACCGGCAGCGTGGTCACGCAGCTGGTACAGGATCTCTTCCATTTGGAAGGCCGCGGTGATGGTTTCGATAAGGACTGTGGCACGGATGGTGCCCTGCGGGATCCCGAGGTAGTCCTGCGCCTTGTTGAATACACAGTTCCACCAGCGAGCTTCGAGATGGTGCTCGAGCTTCGGGAGGTAGTAGTAGGGGCCTCGGCCCAGTTCAACGAGCTTGGCTGCGTTGTGGAAGAAGTACAGTCCAAAGTCCATCAGCGATCCGGACAGTGGTTCGCCATCAATGGTGATGTGGGATTCTTCCAGGTGTAGACCGCGAGGACGCACGTTGATCGTCGGCATCTGCGCCAGCGCGGGTTTCTTCAACCGGTACTGTTTTCCCTGTTCCGAAGTGAAATCAATGTTGTGACGGATCGCATCGTACAGGTTGACCTGTCCATCAATCATGTTGGACCAGTATGGCGACGACGCGTCTTCGAAGTCCGCAAGCCAACCTTTGGCCCCGGAGTTCAATGCATTGATGGTCATCTTGCGATCGACCGGCCCGGTAATCTCTACCCGGCGGTCGCGCAACCCAGGGGCAAGAGGAGCGACCCGCCATGAGTCATCCTCGCGGATGCTGCGGGTGGACTTTTCAAAATCCAGTTGTTCACCGGCTGCCACCCTGGCTCGCGCGTCTTTGCGGGCTGCAAGCAGTTCGCGACGACGTGGATCCTGTTTGGTGTGCAGATAGGCCAAAAAGTTCAGGGCCTCATCGGAAAGAACTTCACGCTGCCGTGCATCCAGTTCACCGAACACGGTCACGTTGATGCCTTCGGGCGTTGTGTGTTGGATAGTTGGTGATGCCATGGCGGGTGCTCCTTATCTTGCCTAGCGGGTCAAACTAGAACTGTTGTGCTTCGGTCGAATCGGCCAAAGCTGTGGTTGAAGATTCTGGGTTAACAGTGGTTGAGATGAGATCGAAGTAACCGGTACCAACTTCACGCTGGTGACGGGTCGCGGTGAAACCATCTTTTTCGGCGGCGAATTCTGCTTCTTGCAGTTCCACGAAGGCTGACATCTGACGTTCGGCGTAGCCCTTGGCCAGGTTGAACATCGAGTAGTTCAGGGAGTGGAAGCCAGCCAGCGTGATGAACTGGAACGTGTAGCCCATGGCTGCCAGCTCACGCTGGAACTTGGCGATGGTGTCATCATCCAGGTTGGCTTTCCAGTTGAACGATGGCGAGCAGTTGTATGCCAGCATCTGATCTGGGAAGTCAGCCTTGACTGCTTCGGCGAATTCGCGAGCAACATCGAGGTCCGGGGTGGAGGTCTCCATCCACAGCAGATCCGAGTACGGAGCGTAGGCTTTCGCTCGAGCGATCGAAGGTTCTAGGCCATTCTTGATGTAGTAGAAGCCTTCCGAAGAGCGCTCACCGGTCAGGAACTGGTGATCACGTTCGTCAATATCTGACTGCAACAGGGTCGCAGCTTCAGCATCGGTTCGAGCCACGATCAGTGACGGTACTCCAGCAACGTCAGCTGCAAGACGGGCAGCATTCAGGGTCCGGACGTGGTGTGAGGTCGGGATGAGGACCTTACCGCCGAGGTGGCCACATTTCTTTTCGGATGCGACCTGATCTTCCCAGTGCACACCAGCGGCACCTGCGGTGATCATGGCTTTCATCAGCTCGAAGGCATTCAGCGGACCACCGAAGCCGGCTTCCGCATCGGCCACAATTGGTACGAGGTAATCTTCAACGGTCTGCTGACCTTCAGCCCATTCGATCTGATCGGCACGCATCAGGGCATTGTTGATGCGGCGTACAACCTGTGGAACGGAGTTGGCTGGGTAGAGCGACTGGTCCGGGTATGTATGGCCCGAGAGGTTCGCATCCGCAGCGACCTGCCAACCGGACAAGTAGATTGCTCGGAGGCCAGCTTTGACCTGTTGCACGGCCTGACCACCGGTCATAGCACCCAGCGCATTGGTGAATTCACCTTTGGCATGCTCGTTGGTGAGCTGATCCCAGAGTTTTTCAGCACCACGTTTGGCCAGCGTGTGTTCTTCTTGAACACGGCCGCGGAGTCGAACAACTTCTTCGGCGGTGAAGTCACGGGTGATGTTGTTCCACCGTGGATTGGAGGTCCAATCCTGCTGGAGCTGGTCTGCTGCTGCCTGAATGACGGGTTCCATATGTTCTCCTACGATTCGTGTGTCTCATGTATCCGGTAGAACCGAATTCACATTGCCTATGTGGTTGCGATTGCTACATGTTTTTGTGGTGTGCAATCGGTGTAAGCACTACTATTCCGTGCCCCGCAAGGCTGCAACAGACCAAATGCTAGAAAACATTGAGGGAAATTCTCGGATGAGGATTTTTACGTGCTTTTCGGCAAAATTTGATGAAGATCTCCGAGTTGCAGAAAACAGCGTAGAAAATCGGCCAAAGTTTTCGATCCTGAATCAATTAAAATAGCTGGAGTGTTCAAGATTCCTGTCATGCTGCATAAAATTGCCCCGATATTTGAGTGAAATTTTTCGGCTTCACCACTTCACCTTGGGGGGTGGTGCGGTATTGCTGGGGGATTCGGGTCTGGTGGCTGGCTTCCCCTGTGAATTTCGACAGATATTAACTATGCTGCTCACATGACCTCAATCACTCATTTCCACGACGATGAGCCGGGCACCGATGACTACACGAGCGGTGCCCATATTGACCCGGTTGTTTTAGGCCACCGGCTGCGACACTTTCGCAGCGAGGCTTCCATGACGCTCAGTGAGTTGGCTACCCGGCTCGGGGCCACCGCGTCGCACCTGTCTATGGTCGAAAACGGCAAACGGGAACCCAAAGTGAGCCTTCTCTCGGAGGCTGCCGAGTTACTCGGGGTCACGGTTGCGGACTTATTGAAACCTGAAGCCCCCTCGGCCAGAGCCGCGCTGGAGATTTCGGTAGAGAAAGCACAACAGACCAAACAATGGCAGGCCTTGGGTCTACCAAACGTCCGGGTATCCTCCAGCATCCCAACTCCGGTCTTAGAAACGATTGACGGCCTCTATCGGGAATTACGGCGGCAACACGCAGAACAGGCTGCTACCCCTGAAGAAGCACGGCGGGCAAATGTCGCCATGCGCAAAGAGCAACGAGAGCGCAATAACTACTACGCCGAACTGGAAGAGCAAGCGCAGGAGCTCCTTGATGCCGTCGGCCATGACGATGGTCCGTTGTCTTATCATGCGATAGCAGATATCGCCGACCACCTCAATTTCGAACTCCGCTTCATCTCGTCGCTGCCGCATTCCACACGCTCGGTCACTGATCTGAAGAACCGCATTGTCTTTCTGGCAGATTCGCGCAATCCCGACCATGATCCACGCTCGGTGGCCCTGCAAGCCTTGGTCTCCTATGTCTTAGGCCATGGCGAACCAGAAGACTATAAGGATTTCTTGCGTCAGCGCGTCGCGACGAACTATATGACTGCCGCTCTTTTGATGCCCGAGAAGCCGTTAGTTCGATACTTGCGGCGACGAAAACAAGAGCGAGATATAGCCATCGAGGATATTCGCGACGCGTACTCGGTCTCCTATGAGTCCGCAGCGCATCGCTTCACGAATTTGGCGACCCATCACCTCGACATCACCTGCCACTTTCAGAAGGTCCACGAATCCGGGGTATTGCATAAGGCATATGAAAACGACGGCGTGAATTTCCCGGTCGACTCCATCGGGGCCATCGAAGGACAGGCGGCCTGTCGCTACTGGACCTCACGTGAAGTCTTCAGCACAAGTGATCGGTTCCGGCCGTTCAACCAGTACACCGATACTGTTGTTGGGACGTTCTGGTGCACGGCGGTGGTAGAACCTTCGCAGTCGTCGCTCTTTTCCCTGTCGGTCGGTATCCCTTTCGACGAAGCGCGGTGGTTCCGAGGGGCTGAGACCGCCGAGCGTTCCCAGTCGAATTGCCCCGACCCCACATGCTGTCGGACTCCGTCTGCTGAACTGGAAGCTCAATGGGGAGGGTATGCCTGGCCGGCCGCGCGCACCAATGCCCACATGCTTGCCGCGATGCCACCGGGCGCTTTCCCTGGCGTTGATGATGTGGCAGTCTATGAGTTTTTAGCTGCACAAGAACATTTCAGCCAGTAAGCGGATTTTGCTCACATCCGCTTGGCTGAAGTGATGTGCCACTGCTAATCTGAACTTTACTAAACTGTTTGCGACAGCTGTGTCCTTTTCCGGTTTAAGGTTGAGCAGCTCGTCATCTTGCCGAATGAAAGGTGCCCACCGCACATGCGTCTGACCCTTGGTAAATTCGTAGTTCACCCTCAGCACGGTCCTGCAGAGGTCGTTGAGCGTAAAACCAGGAAGGTCAAAGGTGAAGACGTCGAGTACGTAGTGCTGGAAGTTGAAGATCAGCGCTTACAAATCGCCGTTCCCGAAGACAGCCTGTCTGAAATTGGTGTCCGTGATCTGGCCAGCCACACTCGGTTGCGCAAGCTGATGTCCTTGCTGGCCAAAACCGGTGACAAACTTGAAAAGCAGTGGTCTCGTCGATTGAAAGCCCTGCGCGAGAAACTGGCTACCGGTGATCTCGACAACGTGGCTGAAGTAGCCCGTGACCTCTACCGCCGTCAGCAGGAAAAAGACCTTTCGATGGCTGAGCGCAACCTCTACCAAGAAGCCAAAGACATGCTCGTGGCCGAAGTTGCTCTCGTGCTCGATGTCGACCATGAAGAAGCAGAAAAGACGATTGATGGTGCCATTGATGGTGTCCCGCTGACTCGTCTGGGCTTGGATCGTGGGAAAGACAAAAAATAAGTTCGCTGGGTATTTGAAAAGCCGCCTCAGTTCAAAACTGGGGCGGCTTTTCTGTTGGTTCGAATCGGGTTGTGGTGTTTTACTTGTCCCGGTCCTCCGGAGGCAGAACCGATAGTGAACGACGCAGCACTTTGCCGTCTTCCACGGATTCGACGTGCTTGTCGACCTGTTTTTCGATGGTTGCGACCGAGCGGGGCCGAACTTGGACGTGCTCTTCGGCGGCAATGCCCCCAACCAGCTGGCGAGCTCGCAACAACTCGACGTCAATTTCGGCGCCCAGAATGATCACGATGTTGAAAATCCACATCACGAACAGGACCGCCATGACCGTCCCGATCGCACCGTAAGACGAGTAGGACGCGAAATAGGTCAGGTAAATGACCATGGCAATCCCGGCGAGCACAATGCCAATGACCGCTACGATTGCCCCGGTCGAAAACAGACGGAAGCGGCGCTCGATATTGCCACTAAAGTGATACAACACCCCGAGCATAATAATGACCAGGGCAAGCACCACCGGGTATTTCACCCACTGCCACACAGGTAGGAAACTGTCTGTCAAGGTGGTCAGAATACCCTCGGCTCCCACAACCTGAGCGATTGGCGCAAAGACCGTCTCAATGATCGTGGCATTGAGCGCCAACGAGATCAGTGCCGCAACCACGGTGATGACCATCACGAGCGTGATGCCAAGCATGGTCAGATAAAACTTGATCTTCGACCGACCCTCAACCACGTTATAGATGGAGTTGAGGTTCCGCGAGAACGCCTGAACGTATTTCGAGGCTGACCACAACGCCACGAGAGTACCAATGATCAGCGCAATGACACCGCCGGTGGCTGACTCCGTCATCGTGTTAATGAGGTTGAGCGCTAGGTCTTGATACTCGGCGGGGACCGTCTGCGTCACGAGGTCCTGGGTAAAGTTCTCCACCGTGTCTGCAGCTTGGGATAAGAACAGCGTCATAATGGAAAACACGGCCAGGAGCAGAGGCGCTAGCGACAAGACAGCAAAATACGTCAGAATTGCGGCCTGGTCTGTGCCCTTATCTACGCTGAATTGTTTGACAGCGCGTTTCAATGCGTACTTCCGGGCCTCTGCTGGCAGCCGCTTGGCGGGTTTTCGATCATGTGGATCGTGGAGCGCCTGCTGTTCTGCAGAAATAGTCCGCTCCAGTTTTTGGTGCATACTCACGGCGTCCTGCTTTCTCTCAACGACACATCAATATCTCCAGTGTAGAAACTTGAACTACGCAATGTCAGCTCCCACTTTGCGATGAATTTCAGCTGTGAAATGACCCACTACACTGATTGGGCAGGAGGACTATTCGTGACCATCGCATTTTTCGGTACCGGCGGGACGATCGCCAACCGCGGGACCGGCCCACATGATTACCTTCATTATCTCGATCGTGGCACAGTTATGGAAGCGTCTGAACTGGTCGAAAACTATCCAGAGTTAACCGATATTGCTCAGATGCAGATCGAATCATTCGGGGCGCTGCGTTCGAAATACATGACAGCGACACATTGGATCGACCTCGCTCAGCGGTTGACCACAACACTGGAACAGCCGCATATTACTGGCGCGGTCGTAGCCCACGGGACTGGCACGCTCGAAGAAACAGCATGGTTTCTTCACTTAACCCTTGAGACCACAAAACCAGTCGTCGTGGTGGGAGCGCAACGACCTGGTTCTACGGTGGGCTCGGATGCCCAGCTGAATCTGATGGATGCGCTCCGGGTGGCCGCAGACCCTGTGTCGACCGGCCGGGGAGTCACCGTCGTGATGAACCGGCAGATCCATAGCGCCCGCGATGTCACCAAAGTCGCCAACCATCGGCTCGATGCATTGCAATCTCCCAGTCGGGGGCCACTGGGTATCATCGGCGCTGATCATCGCGTACAGTACTGGCGAACGCCCGAAAACCCACACACAGCCACCTCAAGATTTGCTGGTCTGAGCACTGAAATGCCCCGGGTAGATATCGTGCACGCCTACACCGGAGCTGATGAGACAGCCGTTGAAGCTTTTGTTGCAGCGGGGGCGCGCGGATTAATTGCAGTTGGTTATCCACCCGGTACGTTGACCAGACCGCTCGATGACGCCGTCGATGCAGCCATTGCCCAGGGCGTAGCTGTGGTGCAGGCCTCCCGAGGTTTCCTTGAGCCAGCGGTGATGGCCAGGCCGGGACTGACCTCACGAGGTCTTCTTGCCAATACTGATATCACCGACGCCAAAGCGAAAATCCTTTTACAGGTGTGCTTGGCGCAAGGACTCTCCGGTCCTGACATTGCTGAAGTCTTTGCGACGTACTGAATCTGTCCCAAGCTCTCACACGTCGTGGTCAGTTGAGTCGACGAAGTTCGCAGTGAAATAGAACAGAGTTGACGTCCACGGTACAATCTGTGAGAGTCAGCATTCGGCTGACACATATTTTTGAAAAGTAGCAAGATAGTCTCATATGTCTCAAACCCCTAAACGACGCACGAGTCGCCTCACGACCCCGGTGATGATCACCTTCGGTGTGGTCGCGGCCCTTCTGCTCGGGCTGACCATCACCTCGGTGGTCAAAGCGATGACCCGCGGGGACGATCCGGTGGTCGTCAATGAGGTACTGACTGGTCAATCTATGGAAGTCAACCGCATCACGGGGTTAGATGTGATCCGGTTCCAGTCGGTGCGCTCGCCGCTACCGCAGGATGAAGATGTAGACGACACCCTGGACACGTGCATGGCCGCCGAGGCCCGGGACCATTTGGAGAGTCTTGCAGGGGAAGGCACCTCACTCGATGTCGAGATCGAAGCCTATGCCAACGCCCCGAATGGCGAGCTATGGGCCGAGATTTATCTAGGTGGCGATGACCTTGCCCTAGAGATGATCGAAGCCGGATACGCTGTCGTGGATCCGGAATCGGTTGATGACCCGCAAAAACTCGATGCGATGCTGGCCGCCCAGGAAAAAGCACGCCATGACAAAGTTGGGATTTTTTCCCAAGATGCCGACTGCACTCTTCCATCACAGGTCCAACCGGTCTTGGACATGCTTGAGGATCTCCCATCCTCGCCATCCGCAAATGACGTGACTGAGCTGACCGCCTATATTGGCGAAATGAATAGTATCCGGTCGAATGCGCAGCAGGCAGTCTCGATGTTAACCGCGATTCCTGACACCGAAAATGATGATTCGGTAGCAGCGCTGGCATGGGGGAATGCTAAGCAGGAATACATCGATACCATCGAAAACCACCTGGAAGACATTCGGGGACTCATCGAAGACGCGCAAGACAAACGTGCCGCCCTCCAGGGCTCGTCGGCTGCTGAATCTGATGATGAACAGTCACCAAGTCCGCAACCTGAAGATCAGTCGAGTGACGCGCCAGCAGAAGCAGAGCAACCAGAACCTGAAGCCACACCGCAGGAGGAAGCTCCCGCCCAACCGGATGAACCAGCTGAACCGGAGACTGAGACGCAACCAGAACCCGAACCTGAGCCTGCTTCTGAGCCCGCGGAGGCTCAACCCGAGCAGAACGAAGAGCCTGCCCCCGCACTCGGTAGCGAGTAGCGTCTGTAAGACCAAAACATCTCGTATGCAACGTCCAGCCGATACTTCGGCTGGACGTTTGTATTTAACCCCTGAACTTTTAACTGTTGAACACCGTCGACGACTCGTCAGCGAGCTCCCTGTGAAGGTCACCGCGACCAAGAGCGCGCTCCCAGAAAATTTACAGAATGACCGGGGTTGTCTCATAGGACAGCTGTGTTAGATTGACGCCAAATAGGCTTGTGCGATGCACGGTCCAGCCCAGCGCGAGGGGAGACTCTTATGCCATACAATATCTTTGTTCTCGGGCTAGATGAGCTTGGCGCGACAGAGTTGGCAACACTACCGGATGCACAAGATTACGTCTTCCATCCGCTCATGACCATCGAAGAGCTCCAGGGCGGAACGATTGACATCCAGGCCTTGCTGACACAAGCTCAGCAACACCTTGATGCGTTTGAAGGGACAATCGATGGCATCGTCGGTTTCTGGGACTTTCCTATCAGCATGATGCTGCCCATCCTGTGCGAGCGCTATGGTTTACCGGCCAAACCCCTGTTGGCCACCGTCAAATGCGAGCACAAATACTGGAGCAGACTGGAACAACAACGCCTCATCGACGAGTATCCCAAATTCGGTCTCGTCGACATTGATGATCCGGCGGCAACCCTGCCCGAACATATGTCCTACCCGGCGTGGGCGAAACCTATTAAATCGTTCTCGTCTGAAGGCGCGTATCAAGTGAACTCGGATGCGGAACTCCAGGCGGTGTTGGCAAAACGGCGCGAAACACCAGAACGTGTTGGGCCAGCCTTCGAAAGTGTTCTCGCCATGCTGGATCTGCCAGAAAAAATCGCTGACATTCCTGGCGGGGCCTACATGGTCGAAGAAGCTGCGACAGGACATCAGTGTACGATTGAAGGTTACGCCTATGAGGATAGGGTGCAGCTGACCGGGATCGTCGACTCGTTGCACTACGAGGACTCGTCGAGTTTTTTGCGCTATAAATACCCTTCGGAGTTGCCGATTGAAGTGCAAGAGCGTATCCGCTCGGTCACCAAAACCGTCATCAGCGGCCTGGGCCTGACTCCCAGTACATTTAACGTCGAGTACTTCTGGGAGGACTCCACTGACAGGCTCATCCTGTTAGAAGTCAACACGCGGCACTCGCAATCCCATGCTCCACTGTTCCGCTACGTTGATGGACTCACGAACCACGCGCACATGATCGACCTGTCGTTAGGACGGAAACCGCGCCAACCGGTCGATCAGGGCTACTTCGCGACCGCATCGAAATGGATGCACCGACACTTTTCCGACGGTGTCGTGCGACGTATCCCCGCCCCGGACGAGATCGCCGAATTAGAACAACGATACCCGGGCACGATCATCGAGCTAGAAGTCACTGAAGGTCAACAACTGTCCGACAGTTTCAGTCAGGACAGCTACAGCTACCTGTTAGCCAACATTTATACCGCCGGTCAGTCAGACCAAGAGGCCGTAGACATTTACCACAAGTGTGTAGACGCTTTGCAATTCGACATCGACGACGTTTAGGAAAGTCATGCGAACTCTCGACCCCTTACCGCAGGAAATTGACGAGACCGAGCACCTTTGGATCCCTATGTCCGATGGGACCCGGTTGGCTGCCCGCCTCTGGAAGCCAGTAGATGCCGAGCAACGACCAGTACCCGGTATCGTCGAAATGATCCCGTACCGCAAACGTGACCTCACGGCGGTTCGAGACTCGATCCACCACCCCTATATGGCAGGCCACGGGTACGCATGTCTGCGGGTGGACTTACGCGGCAGCGGAGACTCCGAGGGAGTGCTGACCGACGAATACCTTGAACAAGAACTGTGCGACGTCGAAGACGTGCTGGCCTGGCTCGCCGGTCAACCCTGGTGCAGTGGACGGACCGGAATCATGGGTATCTCCTGGGGCGGTTTCAACGGACTGCAGGTCGCAGCCCGCCGCCTGGAAAGTCTCGGCGCGGTGGTGACGGTATGTTCGACCGACGACCGCTACACGGATGACGTGCACTATATGGGCGGGTGTCTGCTGACTGACAATTTGTCTTGGGCCTCGACGATGTTTGCGTATAACTCAGCCCCACCCGATCCAGAAATCGTCGGAGACAAATGGCGTGAAATGTGGCACGACCGACTTGAACACTCTGGCCTGTGGTTAGAGACCTGGTTGCAACACCAACGCAAAGACGATTACTGGCGTCACGGGTCGATCAACGAAAACTATGCAGATATTGAGGTTCCCGTCTTTGCCGTGAGCGGTTGGGCCGACGGGTACACCAATGCGGTGTTTCGGCTGTTGCGCGGCCTTGAGGTACCAACGCGTGGGCTCATTGGCCCGTGGAGCCACAAATATCCGCACCTAGGTCAGCCCGGTCCCGCCATCGGATTTCTCCAAGAAGTGGTGGGCTGGTGGGACCACTGGCTCAAAGACCAGACCGACAACGGCGCGATGGACGGACCCCAACTGGCCATTTGGATGCAGGATGCGGTGAAGCCTGCAACCACGTATACCAGGCGCCCAGGCCGCTGGGTAGGGGAACGCAGTTGGCCCAGCCCGCGGATCCAGCAGACGCGATACCCCTTTGCTCGCCGGCGTATTCTGGCCTCGCAGGAAGAACGTGACGCGCTCCCGCCCAGCCCGACGATGACGGTTGAATCCCCGCTATCGGTTGGTAAATTCGCTGGCAAATGGTGCTCCTATAACGCACCACCCGATATGCCATATGACCAGCGCGAAGAAGACGGCGGGGCGCTCGTGTTCGATACCGAGCCGCTGCATAAACGCCTCGAGGTGCTGGGGCAACCGCTTGTTGAACTCACCCTGGCCGCTGATGAACCGGTTGCCATGGTTGCGGTCCGGATATCCGACGTCGCCCCCAACGATGCCGCCACCCGCGTCAGTTATGGCATCCTGAACCTGAACCATTATGACGGTTCAGACAAGCCCAAGCCGCTGCAACCTGGTCAAGCACACACCTACACCGTCAAGCTCAACGCGCTTGCCCAATCATTTCCCGCCGGTCACCGGATTCGAGTGGCCATTTCGACGTCGTACTGGCCTGTCGTTTGGCCTTCGCCACGGTCGGTGCGTCTGACAATCGACCCAAATACGAGCGCGTTGCTCCTGCCGGTCCGCTCGCACGACGAAGACGAGGACGAGCGCCTGATGCCAGTCTTTGAGAAACCAGAAGGTGCGGCTCCGATGAAAACATTACAAGTGGAACCCGGGGAACAAGACTGGACCGTGAGTCGGAATCTGGTGGATCTGACCGGGAAACTTGAGGTCATTAAAGACCTGGGGGTCGTGCGATTCCGCGACATCGATCTCGATGTCACTCGTCGGGCGGTGGAGCGGTACACCTTCAAGGATGCGGAACCGAATTCGGTACGTGGTGAAACCGACTGGGTCATGGGTTTCCAGCGCGATGACTGGTCGGTGTATACCTACACGAAAACCGTGTTGACCTCGAGCGAAGAGGCTTTCCATCTTTACGCCGAGCTGGATGCCTATGAGGGCGAAACTCGTGTAGCGTCGAAAACGTGGAACACCAAGATTCCACGCGACTTCATCTAGAGGAGAGGTATTGGAGATTCTGAGCGGGCGCACTCTGTTGCGTCCCAGCGATCCGGTGCGCAGTCACGATTTCTACGGCCGAGTGCTCGGGCTGGCCATCCACCGAGAATTCGGCCCACCAGAAAGCCCCAGCAGAGTGTACTTTTGCAGCAACGGCCTATTAGAAGTCGCAGGCCACGCCACACCCAGTGCCGCAGGTGGAACCCCTGCTATCGCGTTATGGCTCCAGGTCCGCGATGTGGCCGCCGAATACCAGCGACTCAGCCAGCTTGGGGTCACGCTGCTGCGGGCACCGCAAACCGAACCCTGGGGGCTTGAAGAGGCCTGGATCGCTGACCCCGACGGCATCGAAATTGTGTTAGTGCAGATCCCGGAAGATCATCCGCTGCGACGTGATCAGCGACCGATCGAAACGCTCAACTGGGACGAAGGGGACTAGTTGTTGCGCAGCCCGCCTTGCCACATCACGTCATACGGGGTTTCTGCACTCATTCGTTGCTGAATCCCGGCGGTGACGAAGTCTTTGGCGCGCTCGGCAGCCTCTAGCTCAGTACGGCCTTTGGCTAATTCCGCCGCGACAGCAGCCGCCAGCGAGCAGCCCGCCCCAGACACTGCATGGTTGCCGATCTTCTCGACACCCAGCACCTCGAGGTGTGAGCCGTCGTAGAAGACGTCCACGGCTTCTGGCCCATCCAGGCGCACACCGCCCTTGGCTAAAACTGAGACACCGGAGTCGTCGTGGATTTTCTTCGCAGCGTCTTTGAGATCGGAAAGATTCGAGATGGTCATTCCGGACAGCTGCTCTGCCTCAAAATGATTCGGCGTGGTCACGGTCGCCAACGGCAACAACTTGGCCTTGAGCGCCTCATCCGTGTCCTGAGCTTCACCGGGTTCTTGCCCCTTACAGATCAGGACCGGGTCAAGTACCACGTGGTTCCAGTCCTGAGCTTTGAGCGCGTCAGCGACGACGTCGATGGTCTCAACCGACCCCATCATGCCCAGTTTGACCGTGTCGAGTTGACCAGCGAAATTCGATTGAATCGCTTCCAACTGATTGGCCAGCACCTGCGGGTCAATGCGGGTCAGGCGGTGATTCCAGTTATCGGACGGATCATAGGCCACGATGCAAGTCAGCGCGGCAGTCCCATAGGTTCCGAGCTCTTGAAAAGTCCGGAGGTCGGCTTGGGCGCCGGCGCCACCGGTGGCTTCGGAACCGGCGATCGTGAGGGTCACGGCGGGGGAATGAATACTGTACATGCCCACCATCCTATATGGCCTAGGCCAATGTGTGGTGTTTTATGCGCTCAGATAACGCACACGTTAGTCTTGGTCTTCGGTGGTCTCTGGTTCGACCACCTGCACGAATGAACTTGCCGACCAGCGTCCCAGCGCCATCAAAATCCCCGCGGGGAACCCGACCAGTGGGATCAGCAGCGGAAGTAATCCCTCCCCGCCAGCGAACAGCACCGTCAACCCATACAACATCCCGATCACCGCATAGGCCAGGATATGTATCGACTGATTGAGCTGGTATCGCAGCAGCCAGTTGGCAAGGAGGGCAAGCGGTAGGCCGAGGATCAGACCGGAGAGTCCTACCAGCGTCAACAGTGGAGTCAGATCCCCGACCGTATCGGACAGTGGTAACAGGTTGAGGATGACCACGATCCCGGCCATCACGATGTTGGGCACCAGCCAGGCCAGCAAGAACCCATAAATCGACATTGACAGTCTGGGTCGTGGCTCGGTGTTTTTGCGACGTCGCGGTGCCGAATCGTATTTCTCAGGAACGGGTGTGGTCACAGTGGGCCTTTAGGGGACGGAGATAACGGAACTAACTCACCCATTCTAGTGATTTTTCGTTGCCGCCGAGTAAGCTCTGACGTTATGGCAACAACTGGATCAGGTTCGCGGGCGTGGGTTGTCGTGGTCATCACAGGAATATTGGCTGCGATGCATGTGTGGAAACTCCCGGCCGCATTAGATTTTATCCGGGCTGATCTGGACGTTGACCTCGTGGCCGCCGGCGCTCTGGTTGGTATCGTGCAGCTG
>DATBUK010000074.1:0-13189 GCA_036516155.1 Yaniella sp. | reverse complement strand
AGGCGAGCGGTGAACCTTATCGTGGCTCGTTAATCGTCAAGAGCTGTTTATTGACGAACTCGTCCATCCCCAGCGGACCGAGTTCTCGTCCAAAGCCCGAACGTTTGACCCCACCGAAGGGCAGGTCTTCGCCACCGACGTTGAAGGCGTTGATGTGGACCATTCCGACTTCCAGACGATCGGCGACGGCTTGGGCACGTTGTTCGTCGGTGGAAAAGACGGAACCGCCCAGACCGTAGCTTGAGGAGTTTGCCAACTCGATGGCCTCATCCTCGGTTTGGACCCGATAGACCATCACGACTGGACCAAAGAGTTCTTCGGAAAACGCTCTGGACGATTCCGGCACGTCGGTCAGAACCGTCGGGGCGACGTAGTAGCCGGGTAGTTCGGGACGGTTGCCGCCCACGTGCACGGTTGCGCCGGCTTGGCGTGCGTCCTCAATTTGGGCCATGAGGTTTTCGGCTGCTGATTCGGAAGACAGCGGTGCATATTCTGAACGGTTGGCATCAGCGGGGTTGCCCGGGGTCAACTCTTGCGCCAGTTTTGTCAGTTCGGCAACGAATTCGTCGTAGATATCATCCATGACGATGATGCGCTTATTGGACGTGCACGCTTGACCGGTATTGGACAAGCGGGAAAACAGCGCCCGGCGAGCAGAGGTCGCAACATCAGCGGAATCCAGAACAATGTACGGGTCGGAGCCGCCAAGTTCCAGCACGGCCTTTTTCAGGTGCCGTCCCGCTTGTTCTGCGACAGCAGATCCGGCGCGTTCGGAACCGGTCAGTGAGACACCCTGGATCCGTGGATCAGCGATCATGGTCGAGACTTGTTCGTGCGTTGCAAAGACGTTGATGTATGCTCCGTCGATAACTCCGGCCTCGTGCATCAGCTCAGCGATCTTCTGAGCGGAGCCGGCACAAATCTCGGCATGTTTCAGGATGACGGTGTTGCCGAGCATGAGGTTCGGCGCAGCAAAGCGTACGACCTGGTAGTACGGGAAGTTCCACGGCATGATCCCCAAGATCGTGCCAATCGGACGACGACGGAGGATCGCGGTCTGGCCGTCGATATTCTTGAGTTCTTGGTCGGCTGCCAGTCGTTCGCCTTCGTTGGCGTAGTACCGAATGATGCGGGCGCAGTACTTCACTTCACCAAGCGCTTCGCGCGTGTTTTTGCCCATCTCGCGGGTGGCCTGTGCGGCGAGATCTTCGGCATGTTCTTCGAAGAGGTCTGCAAGGTTATTGAGGATCCGGCCGCGTTCGGCCATTTCCATTTCGGACCAGGTGTCATAGGCGGTGGCAGTATTGGCCATGGCCTGCTGAATCTCATCGTCGGTGGCAAACTGATACTCTTCGATCAACTCGCCGGTGGCCGGATTCTGAGTGCGATATGTGGTCGTCATAGTAGTCCTTTGGTCAGGATTGGGTTCGACTCAAATCTAGACGACTCGATGACAGAAATCACGGTACGGGCCGAACCGCGGCAGGAAGGCTACTTACTAGGAGGGCCTAACTGGGATGTTAAAGTCCCGGTGGGATGTAATGTTCCAGGCCGTCTTGGCGCAGACGGTGCTTGAGTTGTTCGACTAATTGTGTGTAGTTATCCATGATCCGGGCACGGTCTTGAAGTTCCGATGCCAAGTCCATTGACGTCGCACGCCGAAGTTCTTTACGCGTCATCGTCAGGGAGGTCGGTTTGCCTCCCGGGGTATAAACCATGGATGCGAGCGCTTCGATGGTGCGCTCGCGATTTTTCATCGTCGTACCCTCCATCTCCCACCGGAAGAGGGTCCGTTCAGAAATGCCGATCTTCTGCGCCAGATCTGCGCGCGGGAGGTTTGAGGCCTCACGGCGCCGCATGATATCTAAGCCAATTGACAGCTCGTCGTTTGGGTTCAGGTGTTCCTGTCCTTCACGAGGGTGCGTTTTGCGTCGCATGTATCCAGCCATCCAAAAATTATCCCGCATCGATTGATTTTTCAAGTATGCAGCAACTTTTTATCATTCCACAGTAGTTCACTCCAAGACAAACGACCTTGTCAAGCTGGGATTGACTGTGCCACCCTTCGAAGGTGCTGGGTTACCCATAGAAGGCAACTCGTGCGAGCAGTCGGATTAGCACCCTGCTCGATGGGCGAGTTCTTGCCAGCTCAGATGCACTGCCTCGGCTTCTGGCGGCAGTAAGTCAGCTGCGCCGGCGATCACGTTGCGTGCGTTATCAGGGAGGGTGTCGACGAAAATGATGGTGTGTGGGGTCGCGAGCCCGCCGAGTACGGTCTGTACTGAGTCAATAATCTCTGCGGCGATGTTGGCCGTCCGAGCTGAATACGAGGGGGCGCGAGCGGCTGGTCCCGGGTCGAGTTCATTGGATCCCTCGGAGGTGGTGACATCCGTGGTCTGTAACTCGACGGCGGCGATGATGTTCTTCTGTGCTGCCGAATGCAGCGTCGTTGCCTCAGCACGCCGCACGAAGGGGTGATCGAGAATCACGCGTCGTACAGCGTCCAAGGAGATAAGTTGCCCTGCCATAGACACCAGCGAGTCTGAGCGACCATGGTGGTAGAGCACATCGTCTTTGATTGTCACAAGGTCGGCGGTTGCATAGGTATGTGGGCCGCGTCGCGTGTAATTGGCGAGCATGACGTCAGCGTCGGGCCCTTCAACGGTGGTGACCATCCCTGGTAAAGGCTGGGTGAGCACCAGTTCTCCCGTCCCGGAGCGAACCAGCTGATCTGAGGTGCTCTCAGCGACCCTGGGACCGATATCGGGAAGGTGGACCGAGCCGCCTTGAATATGGGCGATACCGCCGATCATGACCTGACCCCAGGCATCCAACACTTCGGCGCCTAAGGGGGCGAAGGTGGAATGCAACCAGGTTTTGAGTTCTGGCTCGACGGCTTCACCTGCTGTCACGACTTGTTGCAGTGCAAGGTCGCCTCGTGGTGCACGGCTGTCTGATGCCCACGAACGGATGGTACGCATGACCGAAGGAGGGGTCACGAGAGTTTGTACCGCGTAGCGTTGGAGGATCTCCCAACCCCGCTTTTGATTCGGGACATCCAGGGTGCCTTCGTATAAGACCGCTTCTTGACCAAAGAGTAATGGCCCGAGTAATCCATTCCAGGTCGACACGACCCACGCGATATTGCCGGCACACCAGAGGGGGCCGGTGGTCCCCAGGGCTTGTTGGATCGAGGCAGCTCTGACCAGCACGCCAGCTGTATTGTGTCGGGTCAGCGCCGGCGGTGTATCCGAGGTGGCGATCTGCATGGTGCAGAACCAGTCTTGGGCATCTCTGATGGTACTGACAGTGGGGGTGCGCTGACCGGCTCGCTGCGCGTAGCGGGATGCAGATCCGGGACGGTCCGACATGAGCTCGTGGTACCAGTGATCTCCGGTAAACCACGGGACGTTCATACCGGTACGCTGAATGACGACGGTGTGTTCAACACTATCTGCGGCCCCTAAGGCATCGTCGGCGCGGATCTTCAGCGGCAGCACGGTGCCATGGCGCCACGCTCCGTCCTGAGTGACAAACACTTTGGGGGCAATGAGTGATAACCGCTCGGCCAAGGCCTCGCTGTGTACCGAAATGGGGACGATGCTCCATTGTGCTCCCAGTGCGATGCAGGCCAGAAGAATCACAACGGTTTCTGGCAACCACCCGGTATAGAGCGCGACAGTATCGTCTGGTTTAACTTCAAGGTCGCGCAACACCTCCACCATGCGAACGACTTCTTGTTCAAGCTCGGCATAGGTGAGCGTGCGACGATCCCCGGGTTCACCTTCCCACGAGATCGCAATCTGACCGGCATCATGCTCTTGGTGCCGACCCAACAAATTCCAGAGGGGATCGATACGTGCTCCAGGAAACCAGGAACCATCCAGCCGTCCGTCGTTGGCCGGTTTCCAGTACACCTCAGGCGGCTGAAACCACTCTAGGGATTCAATTGCCGATGCCCAGATCGGGCGCATGGGATCGCCAAGACTTGTGTCGCGCTGATCAGCCATTACGAAGTGTACCTCCACAGGAAACAGCGGTGCGGTTGAGCACAGCAGTCACTTTGTCGATGTCTTGGGTTGTGGCATCCGGGGCGATATCGGCGGACAATGCCGCTACCGCAATATCGTCAGCATCTTTAATGATGACCGCTACCTCAGCGGAGTGCATCATGTCGGGTGCTGGAGCATACAGGTGCTCAACTTCAGCCCACTCAGCTCTGTTATCTCGTGCGATGTCGGCGATTTCAGCCGAAGCCTCTTCCAAGAGTTTCTCCCACACCTCGTCACTCGTTCGGGTTGCTAGCAGTCGCCCTGCAGCCGACTGCAGTGCCGGGACCGACCCGGGAGGGGACCGGAATGGGCCACGGTCTCGGGCATCGACCTGATCGAGACAGACTAACTCGTCTCCCACCAGAATCGAAGTCGAAATGGTGGCCTGGAGTTGATCTCGAAGGGCGACGACGAACGGTGAAACAGCGTTCATGACGGGATGTTTGGCCCGGAAATGCGCCGCGAGACGACTGAGCTCGGGACCGAGGCCATAGCGAAGGGTCGCTGGATCTTGTACCGCGTAATCGGCTTGCACCAGGGAACGCAGGAGCCGGTGCACGGTCGGTACGGACATTCCGGAACGCTCTGCTAAATCGGTGAGGTGCTGGAATGCGGGTCCAGCAGCCAGCAGCGACAGTAACTTTGTAGCGTTACGAATCGTGCCCAGGCCACCTCGTAAGTTTGCGGCGGGCTCTGCCATGTGCTGCCCCTTATTTGCGAGAAGTTTTTTCTTTGGTTGGTCTTGATTTTCACATAGTGAAAGCCTATTGTCTACCTAAGAGTGATTTAGGACACAGTCTAAGTCGCGGACTCATCGCAGGTTCAACGTATTCGTTTGAACATGCGGCACACCATGAGGAGAACACGTGCGAACACGCGCATATCAGCATTCGCTCCGCGGGAGCGTCTTGCCAGCCGGTGAAACGTTGCTTGAGGTCACAGATCTCTCGCTACGGTTCGGTGGGGTCAAGGCCCTGACCGATATCAACCTTGATGTCACCGCTGGCAAAATCCACGCGATCATTGGACCCAATGGCGCCGGAAAGTCTTCACTATTGAATTGCGTATCTGGCCTCTATAAGGCCACGCAAGGAAAAATTTTGTTGCGTCGGCAAGTTGACGAAGCCTCCGAGATCGAAGAGAAAGTGATTTCTCGGCTTCCGCCCCACAAGATTGCTCGGTTGGGAGTAGCTCGAACGTTTCAAAACATTGAACTCTTCGACCAGCTGTCAGTGCTCGACAACATCATGCTGGGTCGGCATATCCATTTGATGAAAGACCCGTTTGTAGCCATGGCATGGTTCGGCCCGGCAAAACGCCAAGAAATTCGGCACCGCGAATTAGTCGAAGAAATCATCGATTTACTCAAACTCCAAGAACACCGGAACAAACCGGTGGGTTCGCTGGCCTACGGGATCCAAAAACGCGTTGAACTCGGTCGTGCGCTTGCGATGCAGCCGGCCTTATTGCTGCTTGATGAGCCGATGGCAGGAATGAACGTTGAAGAAAAAGAAGACATGGTGCGCTACATCCTGGATATCCATGAGCTCGCCGGTGTCTCCGTGGTCCTGATTGAACACGATATGGGAGTGGTCATGGACATCTCGAACCGTGTCACGGTGCTGGACTTTGGCAAGATCATCGGCGACGGCACGCCTGCGGAAGTCATGGAAAACCCACAAGTCATCGAAGCGTATCTGGGAGCTGGTGAATAACATTGAACGCAACAGCCAACACGACGTCTACCACGTCAGCACACGAATCTACACCGCGCGACTCCTTCACCATGCCCCAGCTTCTGCATGAACTGGCGAGCTCCCACCCAGACAGTGTGGCCATGCAAGAAAAGCGCTATGGCATCTGGCAGCCGACCACCTGGGAACAATACCGTGACCGCGTGCGCGACTTCGCACACGGACTAGCTGCAATGGGTGTCCAACGCGGCGAAATTATTGCGGTACTGGGAGACAACCGTCCCGAATGGTTGATCTCCGAACTGGCCGCCCAAACCCTGGGTGCCACCGTTGTGGGGATCTATCCAAGCTCAATCGGTGGCGAACTGAAACACATCATCACCACGGCCAAGAGCCGATTTATCGTCGCTGAAGACCAAGAACAGGTTGACAAACTGTTAGCCCTGGTTGAAGAAGACCCGGCGATCGGCATTGAACGTGTGATCTATTACGATCCACACGGTCTTGAACAATATACCGATGAGCTGTTGCTGGAATTTGTCGATGTGGAAGATCGCGGCCAAGCCTGGGGGCGAGAACGCCCCGGGTGGTTAGACGAACAACTTGCCGCCGGCACGCCCGAGGATACGGCGGTCATCTGCACGACCTCCGGGACAACCTCCAAACCAAAACTGGCAGAGCTTTCCCACCGCAACCTGCTTTCTATGGCGATCAACCTCGCCAAGGCGGATCCGATTACCAATGACGATCGGTATGTTTCACTGCTGCCGTTTGCTTGGATTGGTGAACAGATGCTGGCGGTGGCATGCGGCTTAGCGCACGGGCTGACGATCTCGTTTCCGGAAGATTCCTCAACCCAAAAAGCCGATATGCGCGAAATTGGGCCGGACTTGATGTTTGCCCCGCCGCGTATTTGGGAGTCCATGCTCACGGAAGTTCAAGTCCGCATTGATGAAGCCGGAGCATTCAAACGAGCGTTATTTGGTTGGGGCTACAATATCTCCGACCGAGTCGCGACCATGGAATCCCAAGGCGAAAAGCCCGGAGCAGGCCTGAAATTTCTCAACGTCTTTGCCAACCTTGTGGCCACTCGACCAGTTCGGGAACAACTTGGCCTGACCCGACTCAAGCGCTGCTACACCGGTGGAGCGCCCCTGGGACCTGATGTATTCCGGTTCTTCCACGCAATTGGCGTCAACCTCAAACAAATTTACGGTCAGACGGAAATCACCGGGATCGCGGTGGCACACCGCGATGAGGCCGTCAAATATGACACCGTTGGTATTCCCATCGAATCCACGGAATTGTCATTTGGTGATAACTCAGAAATCCTGTTGCGATCGTCGTCGGTCTTCAAAGGCTACTACCAAAACCCAGAAGCGACTGCTGAAGCGGTTCGTGATGACGGCTGGTTGGCGACCGGTGACGCCGGATATCTCGACGAGGACGGACAGCTGGTGGTCATCGATCGTCTCAAAGACGTGCGTACCGCACCGGATGGCAGCCTGTTCTCGAATGCCTATATCGAAAACAAGCTGAAGTTCTCGCCATACATCGAAGAGGCTGTCGTCCTCGGCGGTGCGGGTAGCGCCTCTTCTGAGTCTTCCGGTCTCAACGCGATCGTGACCATCGACCCGACGACCGTTGGTGCATGGGCAGAGTATGAGCGACTGTCGTTTACAACGTACGCCGACCTGGCAGCCAAGGATGAGGTCTATGAACTGGTCGCAACAGAGATTGCGACAGCGAATGCAGACCTCAACGAAGACATCCAGATCAAGCAGTTCGTCCTGCTACATAAGCAATTCGACCCGGATGATGATGAGATCACCCGTACTCGCAAAGTGCGACGCAATGTGATTGAAGCCCGCTATGCCCCGGTGATCGAAGCGCTCGAAGCTGGAGCAGGCAGCGTCACAGTGACGTCGACGGTGACGTACCAAGATGGGTCTGTGGTCGAACGTCCGATTCCACTTCGGATCTTTGACTTGCAAACCTTCCAGATACCAGCCGGTGCCAAACGCCGCAGAGTATGGAGCGCACGACCATGACACAATTTCTTGTCCTCTTGATCTATGGCCTGTCTGAAGGGGCGATCCTGGCATTAGCTGCCCTCGGGTTCGTCCTAATTTACAAAGCCACCGGCGTGATTAACTTTGCCCAAGGCGAGTTCCTGCTCATCGGTGCCTATACCTTCTACACGGCGTTTGTGATCTTCCAATTGCCGATTGTGGTGGCACTGCTCATCGGGGTGATCGTTGCGGTTGTCGTCGGTGTCTTAGTGGAGCGGCTCATCCTGCGACCCATGGTCGGTCAGAGTCACATTTCGATCATCATGGTCACCATCGGTCTTGCAGCCGTGCTCAGTTCGATCGTGCAAATGTTCTTCGGTACGCAACCTCGAGCTATGCCCAGTATCTTCCCGAGGGCCTCAGTACCGGTGTTAGAGGGAACCATTCCCGCAAACCGTCTTTGGGTTCTAGCGGTAGCCGCTGTGGTCCTTGCATTACTGACACTGTTTTTCCAAAAGTCGAAGCACGGTATCGCCATGCGTGCCGTCGCAGATGACGAACAAGCCGCGATGACTGTTGGGATTTCGGTGCGCCGTATTTTCACGATGTCCTGGGGACTTGCAGCAATTAGTGCGCTCATCGCCGGTGTGCTGCTGGCAGACCTCACCACCGTGGAGATGGGGATCGTCAACTTCGGTCTGCTCGTGTTTCCCGTCGTGATTCTGGGTGGACTCGATTCCGTGCCAGGAACGATCGTTGGTGGTCTGACCATCGGGTTGGTCACCCAATTCACGTCAGGGTATTTCGATCCCGGTCTCGCCGAAATTGTGCCGTACCTCGTGCTGGTCATCATCCTGTTGTTCCGGCCCTATGGCATCTTCGGTGAGAAGCGAATTGAAAGGGTTTGATAACAATGTCAGCTGCTATTGAGACCGGGCGTTATCATCGCTCTTACACTTCGGAACTTCGGCTGTGGAATACCACCGCCCAACGTGCCCGCATGATTGTGCTGGCCGTGCTCCTCATCCTGATCCCGCTGGTATTCGATAACTACTGGATGGCGCTGGTCAATACCGCATTGATCGCCTCGATCGGGGCGATCGGCCTGAACATCCTGGTTGGTTTTACCGGCCAAATCTCGCTGGGCCAAGGCGGCTTCCTGGCCGTTGGGGCATTCACCTCAGCCATTCTCACCGACCGCATGGGCGTCCCCGTGGTCTTCTCGATTCTGGGGGCGGTGCTCCTCACCGCAGCGGTCGGTATGATCTTCGGGCTTCCTGCGCTTCGCCTCAAGGGGCTGTATCTCGCGATCGCGACCCTGGCATCACAAATGGTCATTGTCTTTGTGGTCAGAAGGTGGGGCTGGCTCACCGAGGGCCAAGGCTTCGTCGACGTCATGCGCCTGGAGATATTTGGTTTTAGTCTCAGCCGCGCGAATTTTGAACAGCAATGGTATGTCATCTTGCTGGTCATCACCATCCTGGCGGCGTTTACCGCGACCAACATCTTCCGCACGGGGGTTGGACGCTCCTTTATGGCCGTGCGGGACCAAGATATTGCGGCCTCGGCCATCGGGGTGAACCTGACCCGAGCCAAGATCACCGCATTCGGGGTGTCCAACGGTTTCGTTGGGTTAGCCGGGGCCCTGATGGCTCATTACACCGAAATTATCTCCTGGGAGCGCTTCACGCTTGATGTGTCTATCCAGTATTTGGCCATGATCATCGTCGGTGGTCTGGGCTCCATTGCCGGGTCAATCTATGGGGCGACGTTTATTACCTTCCTGCCAGTGTTCACCCGCATGGCCGCAGACGAACTCGGCGGAGTTGCCCCGATGCTGCGCCAACAACTGCCGGCCTTCGAACACGCCATTTTCGGCCTCATCATCATTATCTTCCTCATTTTCGAACCGAAGGGACTCAACAGGATTTGGGAACGCATCAAGGAATACTTCAGGTTCTGGCCATTCCGATATTAGGCCCGCGAGCACAACGAACACTCTCTATTCATCACATCATGTACCCAACGAAGGAACAGCTATGAAAAACTCACAAACTTGGAAAATCTTTGGTGGACTCGCGGCAGCCTCTTTGTTACTGAGCGCGTGCGGCGGCGGAGATGCCACCGATGCAGACTCCGAAGAACCCATCAAAATTGGCGGCATCATGGACCAATCTGGTGCCACCGGGGACGTCGGGGCGCCATACAGTGAAGGTATGGTCGCCTATGTCGACTACATCAACGAAAATGGTGGCATTAACGGCCGCGAGATCGACGCCGACGTCAACGACTACGCCTACGAAATTCCGCAAGCTGAAGACCTCTACAGACGGTATGTCAATGACGGCGCGGTAGCGATCATGGGCTGGGGGACCGGTGACACCGAAGCACTGCGCACCAGGGTTGCCAACGATGAGCTCCCATTCATCTCTGGATCATTCTCGGAGGAACTGACTGAACTAGAAAACTCACCGTATAACTTCCTGATCGCCCCGACCTACTCTGACCAAATGCGAGTGGCGCTGAACTATATCGCCGAACAATCAGACGGCGAAACACGCGTTGCGGTGCTGCACAACGACTCGCCTTTCGGGACCTCACCGGTTGCTGATGGCGAAGCCTGGATTGAAGAACAAGTGCTCGAGATCGACTTCTCGTCGCACCCGATCCCGTCCGGTACTACGAACTTCACCGGGCTGCTCAGCCAAGTCAGTGACGCCGAGTACATCATCGTCCAGGATGTGGCGGCACCCGCCTCACAGCTGGCCCGTGATATCGAAAGTCAAGGGACCGACCAGACCATTGTCTGTCTAAACTGGTGCTCGAGTGAACTGTTTGTCACCTCCGCAGGGGATGCGGCCGAAGATCACATGATGATCCAACCTATCGCCCCGCTGTCAGCCGAAAAACCCGGACACGAACCCATCGTGGAATACCTTGAAGCTAATGGTGGTAACGCTGACGAAGAAGTCGTCAGCTACGTCCAGGGTTGGTATGCCATGCACGTCATGGCAGAAGGCATTCGACACACCTTGGATGAAGGAAAGGACCTGACCGGTCCAAACATCCGCGAATCCCTCGAAACCATGGGCCCAGTCGACACCGGTGAAGTTATCGGCGACGGAACCGTCGAATTTAGCCCAGAGTCTCACCGCGGAACCGTGTATTCCAACATCTATACCGTAGAAGACGGCACCCTTGTTGAGGTCGAATCAGGAGTTCAACCATGACCTCACAACCCATGACGGCGGCGCAGCCACCAGGAGCGGCTGCGTCGCAGAGTCTGTTATCCATTAACAACATCGAGGTCATCTACGATGACGTGATCCTTGTGTTGCGGGGGCTATCGCTCAACGTGCCCGAGGGCCAAATTGTGGCCCTGCTTGGCTCCAATGGGGCGGGCAAGTCGACCACGCTGAAAGCCGCGTCCGGTCTGCTTCCCAGCGAGCAAGGTGAAGTGTCGTCGGGTTCGATCACCTTCAATGGTGAAGACATCACCAAGATGGATGCACCCGAACGGGTCCAACGCGGGCTCGGGCTGAGCATGGAAGGCCGCCACGTCTTCCCGCACCTGACCATCGCAGAGAACCTGCAGGCAGGGGCATATACCCAGCGCAACAGCGGAGAACTTTTCGACTTCGTTTATGAGTTCTTCCCCCGACTGGCAGATCTGCGCTCGAGGGTTGCCGGATTCCTCTCAGGTGGCGAGCAACAAATGCTGGCCATCGGCCGGGCACTCATGGCCAGGCCGAAACTGCTGATGCTCGATGAACCATCGCTTGGTTTGGCACCGAAGCTCGTGGAAGAAACCTTCGACACGATTGCCCGACTCAACGAAGAAACCGGCTTGACCGTCTTGGTGGTCGAACAGAATGCCACCGTGGCGTTAGGAGTGGCCCACCATGGCTACCTGATGGAACAGGGCAAGATCATGTTGGAAGACTCAGCTGCGGCTCTGGCAGAAAACCCCGACGTCAAAGAGTTCTACCTTGGCATGTCAGCCACGGGCGAGGGGAAGAAGAGCTATCGGGACGTCAAGCATTATAAGCGCCGCAAACGGTGGCTCTAACAGGAGGTGATGGTTTTGGTACACAACACAACGGATGCACCGCAGCACGATCTCGGGCAGCTGCTCGGTGACCTGGCCGCGCAGGATCCTGCGCTTGCAGCCCGGTTGGAAACCGCCGGGTTAGCTCCTGCAGAGGTGTCTTCCATCCGGCAACTCGATGCCCTATCGATTCAACCCAAAGAAGAGCTCGTGGCAGCACGGATGGCACAGCGCCAAGATTGGGTGCCGCAGCGTATCTTCCAATCACCCGGGCCCATCTACGAAGCCCAACCGCCAGGCGAAGACCCCTGGAGGTGGCGGGAAGCACTGTACAGTGCAGGACTTGAACACGGCGACATCGTGCTCAACTGCTTTGGCTATCACTTGTCACCCGCCGGAGCGATGTTTGACACAGCTGTGGTTGCCGCCGGTGCCACGGTAGTGCCCGGTGGTATCGGCAGCCAGCAACTTCAGGTGCAAGCCATCATGGATTTGGGGATCCGAGGTTATGTCGGACTGCCCAGCTACCTCAAAGCGCTGATTGATGTGGCCGTCGAACAAGGCATCACCTCCGAGATGTTCCCGGTGCGCTATGCGCTGGTGACTGCTGAGCCGCTCCCAGAAGACCTGCGACAGCAACTTCAGCAGTGGGTGCCGACCGTCCGCATGGCCTACGGCTCAGCAGAGGCCGGGCTGATCGCCTATGAAGACGGTGCTGGCCCCGGCATGGTCGAGGGGCCCGAAATCGATGTGCAGATTTGCGATATCGAGACCGGAACCCCGCTTACGACTGGCGAAGGCGAAGTCGTGGTGACGCTGGCCAGACCGTATGCGCCGCTCATTCGGTTTGGCACCGGCGACTTATCCGCGTGGCACACCGATACCAAAGGCGAGGTCCTCGTTGACGACCAGCAGCGGCGAAGAATGATCGGGATCCTGGGTCGCACAGGTGAGGCGATGAAGGTTCGCGGTATGTTTCTCCATCCGCGACAAGCTGCAGCTGCGCTCGCAGATGTCGAGGAGCTCGAAGTGTTTCGATTCATTATCACCCGGGAAAACCACCGCGATGAGGTGCGCTGCGAGTATGTCAGTGCCGGCGGGGTGGATCTCGACGAGGTCTTGACGGAACGCATCCGGACAGCCTTGCGGTTCAACGCCGAGGTCCACAAGGTTGAGCAACTTCCCGCGAATGCGCCTATCCTGGTCGACGAGCGAGACTGGTAGTGGAAAGGCAAAAGCGGACTATAGGCAGAAATGTGTGTCTGGCGGGTGACTGATCGGCTGCAATAGAGCCGCAGGATAGTGGTTCACCAAGCTTTTCAGGCTTAGTATCACTGGGGTGCTTGCAATCGGCCGCTATGTTCTGTCTGTGGTGGCAATACG
>DATBUK010000073.1:0-4521 GCA_036516155.1 Yaniella sp. | reverse complement strand
GGCGATCGATTATCAGAAACTGCGACCACATCACCGGATCATGATGGCCATGAGGCATCGTTCGATCACCAAAAAGGACCCCGCTGAACGCACCGAAGACGACCGACAGTTCCTGGCAACCTACGGACACAGTGTGGACTTGCCGATGAAAAAGCCATCCGCCCGATCGTGGACTACGTCCGCCAGCTCCACCAATAATCCATCTGCCCGGACACGACCATCGGCGGAAGCCACCGCGCCCGAGGGCGAGACAGCTTCCGCCGATGAAGCGAAAACTGTTAGACAGAAAAGGCGTAGTGTTTTCCGGTGATGCCGTCCACGATCACTTCGATGGCCCGCTTTCCACTGGGATCGGTGACCCACCAATTGGGCTTGCCAAGAGCTACGGGTGCCGCGCCAAGTTCTAGCTGCTGCACTGCCGCTAACCGGCGGCGACGCAACACAACACTGGCCAGCAGCGCACGAGCCGCACGAATCGCAGTGACCTCGTCCACTTGCGGTGCAGGATCATCAATCGTCCGCGGACCATTATCCCGCTCGATCGCTACGAGCTCTTCGGGGCTCCACGCATCGCTGAGAAATGCTCGACCGCCAATCAGATCCACGAGGACATGTGCCTGGACCAGCTCGTGTGGCGCGCGCTGGCTGGTGGCGCGAAAGAACCGGCTAAGACGCGACTGGTGACCCTGAAACACCAGTCCGAGAAACGGATGGTGATACAGCGTCGCAGTGAGCTCAACAGGTTCTCTTAATCGCCGATTCACCAGTGTTCGAGCCTCTGCGGCTGAGACCCGCGGCGGCCAGGCTATCGTTGGCTGTAATTGCTGTGCATCAGTGATCGTCACCGCTGGTCCTTTCCGTTGGACGCTGGGTCGATAAACCACTATCTTCGCCCACGACCATGCGAGCAGGGACCGGAGCGACTCGTGCGGTTTCTTCGACCGCTTGCCGAACGCGTTCTGGTACCGGATTGACACGCTGGGTCAGCAGCGAGACAACGATCATGGTAATGGTCGAGGTCGTGATACCGATAACCATCGGGTCGAAGCCAATACCTTCGGTTGAACCAGTCAGTTCTGCAGTGACGGAAGCTACGGTCCCGACGATCATCGAGCTCAAGGCGCCGGCCGTGTTGGCTTTCTTCCACCACACTGCGCAAATATACGCAGGGACGAAGGCCGAGCCCAACACCGAAGTCGCAAAGACGACAATGTCGAAGACTCCCGGTGGTTCAGTGATGGCCAGGATCGTGGCGACCACTGCCAGTACAATGATCGTCAGTCGTGAGATGTTGACTGACGTACGTTCCGTCATGTCGCGTTGGATGAAGCGGGCCCACAGATCCTGAGAGGCAATGGTGCCAGCTTGCAGCAGCAGCGCATCCGCTGTCGACATGATTGCCGCCATGATTGCCGCCATGACGAGACCGACTGCGAACGTGGGGAGCACGATGTCTGCCACCGAGAAAATCGCCAGCTCAGGGTTGTCCAGGTCGGGCACGATCAGGATGGCCGACATGCCCACGATGTAGGCGCCAGGGATGAACAGCAGATTGAAGATGGTCGCATAGAGGCCGGCCTGTCGTGCTACTGATGGGCGCCGCATGGCCATGTGACTGACGTTGACGTGCGGCCAGCCAATGTAGCCGATCGAAAACACTAGCAGGGCTCCGATGATGATGCCCCATTGACCGAAGTGTTGGCCTTCGGCTCCCCACATGGTCAGCAGGTTTTCATTGACGTTGCCGAGTCCCTCATTTAGGGCGGTGGGCCCGCCAACATACATCAAACTGGCGATGAGGATCCACAGCATCCCGATAACCATGACGATCGCCTGCACGAAGTCCGTGTAGGCCACGGCTAAATACCCGCCAAGAAACGTGTACCCGACGATGACGCCCACCGCGATAATGAGCGCCACGTCGACTGACAGACCCGTGACCATCGCCAGGCCTTGGCCACCCGCTAGGAACTGTGCTAGCACGTAGAAGAACATGCAGAACAACGCGATGGCTGCGGCGATTGCTCGCGTCCATTTCGATGGAAAACGGTTTTCGAGATACCCGATCGATGTGATGGAACCGAGCATCTGGGACAGCTTGCGCATCCGTCGGCCAATAATCGATAGGTTCAAGACCCCGCCACCAACGTCACCCAGGGCGTACCACATACTGTAGTAACCCTGGGTATACGCCAGCGAGCCGGCCCCGAGGAACATGTACCCGGACATCGAAGAGCTTTGCAGACGCAGGGCGGTGACGGCGGGGCCGAGGCTCCGGTCGGCCAGTAGGAAACCTTCCTCGGATTTGGTACTGCGGCGCATCGCCCACACGCCGATGCCCAACATGCCGATGAAATACAGGATGAGGAGCACGGTATCGAGTCTCATGTCGTCTCCTCCGTCCTATCGTAGTCGCTATCTTCGACTGCCCAGTTCCTGGTCATGACGTAGAAGACGCCCGTATATATGACCCAGAAGCCCAAGACTCCTACGATCACGAGCCAAGTAGTTGTCGGTAACGCGAACATATCTGTCACTCAACTTTCAAGGTGTGAATTGTTTGGATTATCGGGGAAGCATTAGCCCTTCGCGTGTTGGTCGGCCACGGTGAGTGCTTGATCCAGTATCTCCAGCCCCTCACGCACAATGTCATCCGAGGTGTTCAGTGGTGGGACCACGTGAATGCGGTTAAAGTTCGCAAACACGATCAGTCCCAGTTCCTTACTTTTGCCGATGACCTCGTTCATGGCAGGCGAGCTGCCTCCGTATGCTGCTAACGGCTCCTTTGTTTCTCGATCGGTGACCAATTCGACGGCCCAGAAACACCCGACGCCACGCACCTCCCCGATCGCGGGGTGGCGGTCGTAGAAGCGTCGAAGTTCTGGTCCAATGACTTCTTCGCCGAGGCGGCGGGCGTTTTCGATCAGGCCCTCTTCTTCCATCGCCTCAATGGCACCGACCGCAGCAGCGGTAGCTAATGGGTGGCCAGAATACGTCAGCCCACCTGGATACACCCGCTCGCGGAAGGTGTCGTAGATAGCCTCGTTGATGATCACACCACCCAGTGGTACATAGCCGGAGTTCACGCCTTTGGCAAAGGTGATCAGGTCCGGGGTGACATCCCAGAGATCGATCGCAAACCAGGTGCCCGTGCGACCGAAGCCGGACATCACTTCATCGGCGATAAAGATGATCCCGTATTTTTTGGTCAGCTCGCGCACCCCGGCCATATATCCCGGCGGCGGCACATAGATCCCCGCGGTCCCCGGGATCGATTCCAGCACCAACGCGGCAATCGTGTCGGGACCTTCTAATACGATGGTTTGCTCGAGGTGTTCGAGCGCACGCTGGACTTCTTCCTCTTCGGTTTCAGCGTGGAAATACGACCGGTAAGGGTAGGACGGCATGAAGTGCACGGTGCCGTGGGTAGCGGTATCCGAGGCAAAGCGGCGTGGATCACCGGTCACGTTGACGGCCAGATCGGTGCCGCCGTGATAGGAGCGATAGGCCGACAGGACCTTATATTTACCGGTGTGTAGCCGCGCCATGCGGATCGCGTGCTCATTGGCATCGGCCCCACCGTTGGTGAAAAACACGTAATCCATGCCTTCCGGCGCACGTTCGGCGATGAGTCGTGCCGCCTCGGAGCGCGGTGCTGAAACATGTGCCGGGGCAATTGTGGCAATGTCCGCGGCCTGTTGCTGAATCGCCGCAACCACCCTGGGGTGCTGATGACCAATATTGGTATTGACCATCTGCGAGGAGAAGTCGATATAGCGCTTCCCGTCGCTGTCCCAGAGGAAGGAGCCTTCGGTCTTGACGATATTCATGGGGTCTAGCGCATCTTGTGCTGACCACGAATGAAAGACATGTTTGCGATCGAGTGCATACGCGCGCTGGGCTTCGTTTCGCATGGTCTCGGTGAACTCTGAAGTATTTGCTAAACTCATCGATTTTCCTTACTCGTTCTGTGGGAAGCCAAGGTTGATGCCCCCGTGGGACGGGTCGAGCCAACGTGTGGTGACTGCTTTCCCGCGGGTAAAGAACTGCACCCCTTCGGTGCCGTGGGCGTGGGTATCGCCGAATAGCGAGTTCTTCCAGCCACCGAAGGAGTAATAGGCCATTGGAACAGGGATCGGCACGTTGATGCCGAACATGCCGACCTCAACTTCGTTTTCAAACCGTCGAGCGGCTCCGCCATCGTTGGTAAAGATCGACGTCCCATTGCCATACGGGTTGGAGTTGACCAGCTCTAGGGCATCATCGTAGGTTTCGACCCGCAGCACGGACAGCACCGGACCGAAAATCTCGTCCTGATAAATACTCATCTCGGTGGTCACATGATCAAACAGGGTCGGGGCCACGAAGTAGCCGTTGCCGTCGGCGTCAAAGTCGCCCTCACGTCCATCGACCGTCAGGGTCGCGCCTTCTTTTTCACCGGCGTTGATGTAGCCGACAACCCTGTCGCGGTGTTCGGAGGTGACCAGTGGGCCCATATCGGGGTTGCGTGCACCATCACCG
>DATBUK010000072.1:0-5939 GCA_036516155.1 Yaniella sp. | reverse complement strand
AGTTCGCTGCAGCCACCCTATGCCACGTTTTTACCTACGACGACACAGAAAGAGGAACACCGAATGTTTAGCTTGACCGTGAACGACTACGTGATGATCGCCCACAGCCTGCCCAATGAGTTTTTCGGCCCCGCCCAGCAGCTGCATGGGGCCACCCTGACCGTGGAAGCGACCTTCACCCGGCCACAGCTCGATGAACATTCGGTCGTGCTCGACATCGGACACGCAACCAAACTGCTCGACGATGCACTGGAACCCCTCCGCTACGCCGACCTCGACTCCCACCCTGACTTCAAAGGCCGACTGTCGACATCGGAAGTGATCGCCCAGTACGTCGGCGACAAACTCGCCGAAAACCTCCGAGACCTACCGGAGGTTGGGGTGTCGGTGACCATCCATGAAAACCCACGAGCACGGGTGAGCTACACCGTCCCCGACCGTGCCTAATGTTCCACCTGATCGAACCACGCCTGGGCCGCATCAGTGGCGGGCTGCGGTATAACCACGCCGTGCTCGACGCGGCCAACGGTCGCATCACCCGCCACGAGCTAGTCGGCACCTGGCCCGACTCCTCCGACGAGGACATCGACCAGCTCGATCAGCTGATCGCCAGGTTGGACGGACCGGTCCTGATTGACGGGCTGATTGGCTGTGCGCTCGAGACCCCGCTGGACGCTCACGTACCGATCGTCCAACTAGTGCATGCGCTCGCAGACAGCCCGGAGGCGAAACGTCGCCAAGAAATATGTCTGCGAGCAGCCAATGCACTCGTAGCCACCAGCCGGTACGCCGCCGATAAACTGCAGCAGCGTTACGGGGTCGAAGCGGTCGTCGCCACTCCCGGAGTACAAGCTCGTCCGCTGGCTACTGGTAGCAACGGGAGTCATTTCGTGAGCGTCGGGGGATTAGAACCGAATAAGAACCAGCGCTTCCTCGCTGCGGTTCTGACCGAACTACACGCGATGGGTGTTTCGGGGTGGCACTGTACTTTTGCCGGTCCCACGACCGATGCTGGCTACGCTGAAGAACTGCGGCAAGATCTGGCCCAGCTTCCCGCCTCGAATACCACGATCGCCGGAGAACTCGACACCGAAGCGCTGGACGCGCTCTACGATAGCGCCGATTTACTGCTGTTGCCCTCACGGGCAGAAACGTTTGGGCTGGTTGTGCGAGAAGCCACGGCTGCGGGTCTTCCGGCGTTGGTGACGGCCGGGACCGGGGCCGAAGAAGCACTCGGCGGTGGAGTGGCACTCGAGCTCGATCGCACGATCTGGATCGAGGTTTTGCAGCGTTGGCTGACCGATTCGGCGTATCGAAACCGACTGCAGGGTGACGCGAAAGTGGCCCGCCAGCAGCTGACATATGGCTGGCGGGCCACCGCAAACACGATCCTCGAGGTGCTCGAATCTACGTGTTCAGGCTGAAGGTTGGGTTTCGGGTGTGACCTCGTCTCGTTCTTGCACCCCGCGAAGTTGCGCCGGCATCTGAGCTGAATGCTCCCGGGCAGCAGGGCTGAGCATATATTCGGTGCACACGTCTTGACCGAAGATATAGCGCCGGAATGGGTAGCGTAGCGCTTTGCTCATCTGACCGGAGCCTTCAAACCGGATCCCTGGCACACCGTCACCGATCAACACGGGAGCTTTCGTCAAAAACAAGCGATCCAACGCACCGGCGGTCAAGAAATCGGATACGGTTTGTCCGCCCCCTTCGACCAGGATCGATCCTTCTACGTGTTCACGAACCAGGGCAATCACCGCGTGCGGGTCAACTTTCGCGTCAGCTGACTGCGGTAGCCGCGCGACTGTCACATGCTCTGCGATGTCTCCCGGGATGGTCACGTCAGCTCCAACCAGCCAAAGGGTCGGGGCGTCTGCGGACTGAAGTACCGTTGAGCTGCGAGGTATCCGCGCCCGTGGATCCAAGATCACTCGGACGGGGTTCTCTCCTTCAACTGCCCGAACCGTGAGCTGCGGGTTATCCGCTGCGACTGTTCCGGCACCAACCAATACGGCGCCTACTGCTGCGCGCAGGCAGTGTAAGTGGCGACGGTCCAGGGCTCCCGACACGAACTCGGCATCCCCGCTGTGGGCCGCGATAAACCCGTCTTCGCTTTGAGCCAGTTGGGCAATCACTTCGTCGTGGGTTGCCAGGGTCTTATAGACATCAAGTTCGAGCGAATGATCCAGCTCCGGATGACCGTTGGGCACGTCGTGATTCATGCGCTGCCGTTTGCTTTGCAGATACGCACTGTTTTCCGGCCGATCCGGCAATTGCAGATTGAGCCGCTGTGTCACGGTGATGCCGTGTTCGGTCAACGCATCAGACTTCGCCGGATTCGACGATAACAACCGGATGCGCTGACACCCCAGCTGGGTGAGCATTTCGGCCGCCGCCCGATAGTCACGGGCATCATCTGGCAACCCGAGGGCCCGGTTTGCTTCAACCGTATCCAGGCCTTCGGTGTCCTGCAGCGCGTAGGCCCGGAGTTTGTTGTCGAGTCCAATGCCGCGACCTTCTTGTCCGCGAAGATACAGCAGGATCCCGTGGCCGTGCGACGAAATAGCCTGCAGCGCGGCGTTCAGTTGATCGCCACAGTCGCACCGGTGAGATCCAAGCACGTCGCCGGTGAGGCACTCGCTGTGCATGCGCACCAGCGGTGCATCCGAACTAGCCGGATCCCCCATGGTCATCGCAACATGAGTGATGCCGTTGTACGTATAGGCACGGAGCGTGAACGTACCGTAGTCAGTGGGAAGTGAGCTAGGCGGTCCAATAACAAGATCCGCGTGCGTTTCGTCAGTCTTCTGTCGGTCCATGGGTCAAGTTTAGGAACTTTACCTGACAGTTGGCTATGCTTCGAGTGCCCACGGTGCCTCGAGGGAGGACCGACGGGATATCTGAACGTGCAAGAAAAAGTTTGATGTTTAAAGTGAGATGAAAATACGGAGGGGCTTGGTGGGGCAGCTTCCGCCCCACCATGCCCCTCCGTACTAGTACCGGGTCTTAGCTGAACACTTCTTCGATCCGGGTCTCACCGTCTACAAAATCCACGACGGAGCGGATGCTGGCGTCTGAACCTAGCGCTGCCACGATGGCTTGGGCAACGTTCCCACGTGACGTATCGCGGTTCTCGCCTTCACCGAGTTCTTCGTCGGTCTGTCGCCCAAGACGCCGAATCATCCCGAATGGTTCGTCGTCCGTAAGAGCCCCGGGACCTAAGATGGTCCAGTCCAACTCGGACTCCATCAGATGCTCATCGGCAAGTGCCTTGGACTGAGCATACGGATAGAACGAGTGATCTTCGGATACACCGTGGTCCAGTGATGAACCGAGGTAAGAGATCATAATGTAGCGCTTCACGTCAGCGCCTTGTGCCGCATCGATTGAGGCGATCGCAGCGTCGCGGTCCACAGCGTAGGTGCGGTCGGGGTTGCCGCCACCGGCACCGGCTGCCCAAACCACGGCGTCGTGGTCTGCGAAGACCCCAGCAAAGTCATCCTGGGTGGCTGTCTCGACATCAAAAACCTGGGGCGTTGCGCCTAATTCTCTGATCCGTTCCTCTTGTTCTGGTTTCCGAATAATAGAAGTCACGGTGTGACCGGCTTCGATCAAGAGCGGGGTTGCTAACTGTGCGACTTTACCGTGTCCACCAACGATGATCACTCGTGCCATAGGACAGTTTCCTCCTCGTGCAGCATTCAACTTGCTTTACAGTTCGGTGTTCTCATTCGATCAAGAGTCTTCTTCAGGTGCAACGTGGTGTTACAGTTCACCTATTCCAGTGCATAATTGATACTTTATACTGGTTAGCGCTGCCCACAGGTCAAAGGCGACTGGGCTGAACCCATCTTCTTTCAGTCAAGGAGCCCCCTTCGCATGAACTACCCATATAACAGCAACGGTCAACGCAAGTCAGCCGGTCACGTCATTGTTGACACTTTGGTCGCCCACGGAGTCGAACGCGTCTACAGCGTCCCGGGCGAATCTTTCCTCGATGTCCTCGATGGTCTTGCGGACTCGCCGATCCAGAACATTGTGTGCCGTCACGAAGGTGGCGCGACCTACATGGCCGAAGCCGAAGGGAAACTCCACCAGACGCCGGGTGTAGCCATGGTGACGCGCGGCCCCGGCGCCGCAAACGCTCACGTCGCCCTGCATACGGCATGGCAGGACTCGACCGCAATGGTGCTGTTTGTCGGGCTCATTCCGTTCGAGCACCGGGAAAAAGAAGCCTTCCAAGAGTTCGATCCGCACGCCTGGTTCGGCACCGGCACAAAGCGTGTCATGGTCCTAGACCACGCCGATCGCGCTTCCGAAATCGTAGCTGAGGCGATGTTTGCTGCCGCGTCCGGACGTCCCGGTCCGGTGGTCGTCGGCCTACCCGAGGACATCATCAAACAAGAAATCGATGCTCGACTGCACCCGCAGATCCCGGTCGCCGGTGGCGGCATGACCGTTGACGATTGGAAACAACTCCATAACGCCCTGTTGGAGTCCAATAAGCCCCTGTTCATTACCGGTGGTAACGACTGGACCGATGAGGCTTCGAAACAGCTCAGCGAGTGGTTAGAGGATCACAAGATCGCCGGCGCCGTCGAATGGCGGACGCAGGGGACCATCCCGTTTGATTCGCCGTCATACGTGGGCCCGATGGGGTATGGCCGACCAAAGCCGACCTATGACCTGCTTGAAGAGACCGACTTGATCGTATTCGTCGGCACGGTGCCAGGCGATACGGTGACCGACGGGTTCACCATCCGACAGAACTGGGACAAAAAGAACTTCCTGGTCACCATCGACCCCGCCCTGCGCGGGCGCTCGGGTCCGGTTTCGCACCAGATCGTCGCTAAACCGGCAGATTTCGTCCGCGATCTCATCCGCATGGATCTGCCGAATAAACCCGAGTGGGAAGCCTGGACGGCCAAGATGCGTCGTCAACAGGAAGAATTTGCGGCCCTGCCAACGGAAAATATCGACGACGGCCCGGCATCGATGGACGCGATGATGGCCAAACTGGTTCCCACCTTGCCGCGTGATGCGATGGTCACCTTCGGTGCTGGTGAGCACACGAACTGGGTGCACCGTTACTTCCCAACCCACCACTACGCCTCACTGATCTCGGCTCGCAACGGTTCGATGGGTTACTCGATTCCATCGGCAGTCACGGTGTCACTAAACCACCCGGATAAACGCGTCGTCACTGTTGCGGGGGATGGTGAGTTCCTGATGAATGGTCAAGAACTTGCGACCGCGACCCAATACGGAGCCACCCCACTGGTCATTGTCCTGGATAACCAGGAGTATGGGACCATCCGTACACACCAGGAACGCGACTACCCCGGCCGTGTTTCCGGGACGCAGCTGAAGAACCCAGACTTTGCGGCCATGGCCGAGGCATTTGGCGGCTTCGGAGTGCGGGTGACCGAGAACTCGCAGATTTGTGATGCCATCGAAGCTTCCTACAACGCCATCGACAACGAGGGCAAGTTCGCGCTCATCCATCTCATTGTGGAGCAGCGTCGACAGGCCTACTAAACATGCGTTAGCGGGAGGGACGAAACCCCTCCCGCTAATGCAGGGTGTGAGTGCATTGGCGGTTACAGGTCCGCCAACGCTGAGACCGGTTGCTGCATCGCATCGGCGACCGCGGTCAAAAATGCTGACGCGGTGCCACCATCGGTGACCCGGTGATCAAATGAAAGCGTCAGTTCGGTGACCTTGCGAACCGCGAGCTCACCGTCGACAACCCATGGCCGATCCATGATCCGTCCAACACCCAGGATGGCGACTTCGGGTGCGTTGATGATTGCGGCGGCGCCGTCGGTCCCCAGCGCTCCGTAGTTATTCAAGGTGAAGGTCCCGCGGGTGAGCTCGGCGGGAGTGCACGTCCCACGTCGCGCTTTATCCACCAGCTCGGCGATTTCTTGCGTGAGACC
>DATBUK010000071.1:0-16966 GCA_036516155.1 Yaniella sp. | reverse complement strand
CCGCGTTCCATGTCAATTGCCCCGAGCATTTCGCCCAGTTCCAGGTGATCGCGCGGTTCGAAGTCGAATTCGGGCAGCTCGCCGACGGTTTTGAGCACCTCAAAGTTTTCTTCCCCACCCGAGGGGATGCCCTCGATGATGAGGTTGGGGAACCGGTTATTCAGCTCGGCGAGCTCTTGGCCTTTGGCATCGGCTTCGGCCTCGGCGGCTTTGACGTTGGCCGCGAGCTCTTTCGCCTTCTCGAGCAGGGCCTGTTTTTCGTCACCTTTGGCCGGGCCGATCTTTTTGGACAGCACGTTTTGCTCGGCACGCAGACTTTCGAAGCGCTGCAGCGCAGCACGGCGGTCGGCGTCAGCCGCGATGATCTGATCGACCAGCGTCTCGTCCTCGTCACGAGCTCGCTGGGAGGCGCGGTACAGTTCAGGGTTTTCGGCAAGATGCTTTACGTCAATCACATGATTCAGCTTACCCGAGCCGGCCGTAACCTACACTTGGTGACATGACTGCCTTATCGATTGTGCTCCTTGTAATCGCCGTGATCGCGGTGGCCGGAGCAATAGTTGCCGTGGCCGCGTGGGCGAAGGCAAGAGAGCGTGCCGCGCGCGCTGAGGCAGTCAACCGGGACTTGTCGGAGCAGCTGTCACATGCTTACGAGTTGCCGCAGGTCGCTTCGCAGCTGGGCGTGCCAAACCAGGTGGCGCTGGTGTACAACCCCTCGAAGGCCGCGTCGGAAGAAGCCTTACCGATCGTGTCGCAGGCCTGTGCGCTGTTTGGTCTGGACGAGCCGAAGTTTTATCAAACCGATCCGGATGATTCCGGCCTGGCGGCTGTCCAGCAGGCGGTGCTTGATGGGGCACAACTCGTGCTGGTGGCCGGCGGCGACGGGACGGTTCGAGCTGCCGCGAAAGTGTTAGTCAATACCGACGTACAACTGGCCATCATTCCGACCGGGACCGGCAACTTATTAGCCCGGAACCTCGAGTTGCCCATCAATGACGTCCAGGCATGCACCTATATTGCGTTCAACGGGCAGGTGCGGCCCATCGATGTGATCTCGTTGGATATGTTGCACGACGACGGATCCTGGCACGGGTATGTCTCCACGGTCATTGCCGGTGCCGGGTTTGATGCCGAGATCATGCACTCAACATCCGACCGACTCAAGGCCGCAGCCGGGTGGTTGGCCTATACCGAAGCGGGCATGCGCAATCTACGCGGCAAGCGACATACGGTCACGATCACCACGGCCGATGGCGAGTCGAAGCGCTTCCGGGTGCGGTCAGCGATGATCGCCAACTGCGGGATCCTCACCGGTGGCATCAATATGCTGCCCGAGGCCGTCATCGATGATGGCCTGTTGGACGTGGCGCTGTTGGATCCGCGAAATTTGGTCGACTGGATGCAGGTGGCTTCATCGGTACTCATCCCGAAACAAAAAATTCGTCGAGTGACGTCGTTTGCGGTGCGCAACTGCAAGCTAGAGTTCGACGAACCATTGGTCACCCAAATCGACGGGGACCCCATCCCTGCGACCACAGAGATCGTGGCCAAAACGATTCCGCGAGCGCTAAAAGTTCGTGTGCCGGTCACACGCCCCACTGAGAACGCGAAACCCTCGGAAGACACGGAGCATTCCACCCCGTCGTCGCCGGTGTTTTCTTCGGGCGACGAATAGGTTAGCGGTCGAGAATGCTGCGGACCCAGGCTCTACCTTGCTGGTAGGCCTCATTGGTCGTATAGGCCGGGATGTTGGGTGGGGTATGTTCGGCTCGCGGATAGGACCCCATGAACCGTACTCCCGGAAACATCCGGTACAGGGCGGCCAGGGCGGCGCTGACGCGCTCGTCGACCAGGTGACCCTCTAAATCGATCGAGAAGAAGTACTTGCCTAACGACTCGCCGGTCGGTCGAGATTCAATGCGTGTGAGGTTCACGCCGCGGGTCGAAAACTGATTCATGATCTGCACTAGGGCGCCCGGGCGGTCTTCGGGCAGTGGCACCACCACGGAGGTCTTATCCGAACCGGTGGGCTCAGGCAGACTGCCGGCTTTGGCCACGACCACAAAGCGGGTCACGGCATCGGGGGTGTCTTCGATCCCTTCGGCCAGGATCGGCAGCTCGAGATGGCGCGCTAAATGCGGCGCGCAGACGGCGGCATCATAGGTTGTGGAGTCATCGAGCAGGCCGTGTGCTCCGGCTGCTGTTGAGGCCGCTTGTACAAAGGCTGCGTTGGGGATGTTTGCTTCGGCCCAGATGCGGACTTGGGCCCACGCGTGGGTATGAGTGGCCACGCTGTGCAACTCGTCGAGTGTTTGTGGTCCACCGGGCCGGCCGACGAGCATGAAACTGATGGGGACGAGCACTTCACGGATGATGTGCAGTTCGTCGCCGCTAGCGATCGCATCAAGGGTCGCGGTCACGCCACCTTCGACCGAGTTCTCGATTGGGACGACGGCGGCGTCGACTTCGCCGGTCCGCACTTGGTTCAGTGCAGTGATGACCGAGCCCAGCGGGACTTGATCTGCCCCGTCGGCTTCGGGCACCCGTTGGAGTGCGGCCTCGGTGAATGTGCCTTCGGGGCCCAGATACGCAAATGTTTTCATGGTTGCCCATCTTACGGCAGGACCCAGCAGGCTCTTACCGTGGCCGCACAAGGATTAACGAACGATTGGCTCGGCACCGGTTTCGGATACCAGGGGCTTGTCGGCTTCCAACCATGCGCCGCATCCGCCGGCCACGTTGAAGGCCGAATAGCCTTGCATTTCCAAGTATGGGGTGGCACGTGCCGACCGGCCACCGGTGCGGCAGATGACGTAATAATCGGTGTCTGGGTCGAGCTCGTCGATGCGCAGCGGCAGCTGGTCCATGGGAATATTGATCGCACCGGGGATGTGTCCGGCGTCGAATTCGTAGGGGTCGCGCACATCAAGAATGTGGGCATCGTCAGGTACTTCGTTTACGCTGAAGGTTTCAAAGTCGCTCATGGGTCCATGGTAGAACACCAAAACTCTCCTCGACCAGCAAAACAGACGATTTTGCCGCCGATGGCGTATACAGTGAAACTATGACTGATTATGATGCCCTCGCCTCGCTTTCCGCAGTCGAACTGCGAGATGCGATTGCCGCCGGTACCTATACTGCTCGTCAAGTCACCGAATATTATCTTTCGCAGATCAACCAGCACGCCGATCTTGGTGCCTTTATGGCCGTGCATGCCGATGCTGCGTTACAACGGGCAGACGAGTTAGACGCTGCGTATCAGTCCACGGGTGTGGTGGGGCCGCTTCACGGGCTGCCTTCGGCTTTCAAAGATACAGTCAACGTGGCGGGTATGGTCACCACTTTTGGTTCGAAACTCTTTGCTGATTCAGCACCACAAACTGAACACGACCCCGTGTCCCTGAACTTTAATACCGCCGGGGCGGTGCAGGTCGGCAAGACCACGATCCCCGAGTTCGCACTGCCCTGTCACTCGGACAGTCTCATCTCGGAACCTGCCCGCAACCCTCGCAACCCAGAATTGACGGCCGGAGGTTCTTCGGGAGGTGCTGCCACTGCTGTGGCTGCCGGCATGCTGCCGGTTGCTCCCGGGACCGATGGCGGTGGCTCGATCCGGATTCCGGCTGCTGCCACGGGCCTCGTCGGTCTGAAACCCGGCCGCGGCACGGTCCCCACCGACGAACAGCGTGATCATGTCAGCAACCTGTCGGTGACCGGTCCCCTGGCGCGTACCGTTGAGGATGCCGCCATGCTCATGGACGCACTGGTAGATCCAACACAGCAGAACGGCCGGTATCTCACCGCCGCCCGGACCGGTCGCGAATCCGCGGGCGATGTATCGATCGGTTACACTACTGCCGCACCGTTTCAGCCAGACCTGGAGATTACGCTGTCTCAGGCTGCTGTCCAAGCGCTGACCCTGGCGGTCACACTGCTAAGTCGTGACGGCTTATCTGTGGAGGAAATGGATTTCGCATACCTGCCGAATTACCACCGCACGTTCCAGACGGTGTGGACCAACGGGCTAGCCTCAATGCCGCTACCCGAAGGTGTCGAAGAACAGTTAGGTGGTTTGGCACGTAGTTTCTTGGACCAGGCTCGTGGTCGTACCGAAGAACAGTACGAGACCGCCGTAGCCGCCCTGACCGATTGGGCTAGCGACACCCGCCAGAAGTTTGGCGCCTATGATGTCGTCCTGACACCCGTGTTGGCATTCACGCCGCCTCCGATTGGCACGTTCACAGCGATGGAGCCGCAGGAGGATTATGAGTACCAGTGTAAGTTCACGCCGTACACTTCAATGATCAATGTGATGGGACTGCCTGCTATTTCAGTTCCGGTGCGAGACGATGAAGACGGCATGTCCTGGTCTATTCAGGCAATCGGTCGTGCTGGGACCGAAGATATGCTGTTGCGTTTTGGTGCGCGGTTGGAAGCATTGGTCGCAGCCCAAAAGCCCACAGAGTAAAACTCCGTTGACAGCTCAAACTGTGAGCCGCGTAATCGCCTGGTTACCGGCTCAGGAATAGGCTCATGAGTATGTCAGATACTCCAATTTCTCCACAAACACAGCAATTCAGTGTGCTTGACGACGGGATGAATTTTCATACCCGAAAATGGGTCAAGCCCGAAGACCTCAATGCCAACGGCACCTTATTTGGTGGCGCGCTCTTGCGCTGGGTGGACGAAGAAGCAGCGATCTACGCAATGCTCCAGATGGGGAACCATCGCGCAGTCACCAAAAAGATCTCAGAGATTAACTTTGTCGCTTCAGCAGTCCAAGGTGACATGATTGAGATGGGGCTGAAAGCCACTCGTTTTGGGCGCACCTCACTGACTATGCGAGCTGAAGTCCGCAATATGATCACGAGAGCAGTGATCCTCAGCATCGATGAAATCGTCTTCGTCTCCCTCGGCGAAGATGGCAAGCCACAACCGCACGGCTACTCCGATATCACGTATAAACGTGATCGTTTACCGACCCGCTAGTACATAAGTATTAACTCACCAGGCTGTCATCTTGGTCGATCCACTCAATCTGCCAGCGTTCTTCAGCTTCGTCGTATACTAACTCGGCCCACCAACCTTCTAGGGTGGTTTCTTCAAGACTCTCTTCTTCTATGAGTTCACCGTCCATGTAGAAGTCACTTGCCGGTTCAGTGACGTTGAAGAGGATGGCTGTCCATTCCTCGTCAGTGTCTTCTTCCACAAACGACTGCGTCTCTACGAGTTCGACTTCCGTCTTGCCATCAAGCGTTGCCGTAGCACCGGCGTCGTAGAGCTGTTGCCAACGAAAAATGAACTCGGTGCATACATCGCATAAGTAGTGCGAGACACTGGCCGCCGGTTGTGCCTGACCGGTCTGACGCACGTAATCTATCCCTTCCCAGAAATACTCGACCGTCGCTTGGGCACCCTTCGGTGAGTTTTCCCGGGCGACATCAGGAAATATCGGTTCGGGTAGCTCATGTCCGGGATATTCTTCTCCGGCTGGTTCAACTGCTCGACGTTCTTCCAGCGGGAGCATCTCGATCGTTTCTTCAGGTTCGGCGGCTTCAGGTTCTGGCGCAGCGCAACCAGCTAGTGCGATCACAATGCTCATGAGTCCGACGGATTGAATAGTTGACCGTAGTTTCAACGACACTCCTTGGCGCATAGTTCTTTAGGACTGATCCCAAACCTATGGGCTACGAAGATTTCAGAGCATCGACGATCTCCGAATTGTGGATAACCACCCCCGAACGCTATTTGTGTATTGCGGTTATCCACAATGCGGTCTTGTGGAGCGCCTCACCGAAGATCGTTGTCCCAGAATAGTGGCTACATCGAATATGAAAAGTGGTAGCAATGAGTACTTCAGCAGCAGATTCTAAGCCATTGCATAAAATGACCTGGCGACTTCCAACATCTGAAGATGGATCAATTAACCTCAATGAGGCACCCACTGCAGACCTTGTTCAACTTGCTGCAGCGATTCTCTTCATAGTGAGAGAACGTCGTAGTGAAGGAGCTACCCCGTAGACAACCGCGGTTGGCTAATTACCGCAATTTGTCGATGAACCGTTGCCCCAGTGTGGGCTCTGGTGGGTAGGCGGCCTGAAGCGTGTCGAACCGGGTGGGTTTATAGAAATGGGTGCGGTATTGGGAAAAGAGTCGGAAACTCTCATATCCACCCCATGTGCCAAACCCTGCGGCTCCAGTGAAGTTGTGCGGCATGGCCGGAAGAGCAGCTTGGACGACTGTGGCATTCATGACGGCTGCACCAGCATTGATCCGGCGCATGAAATCCTTGCGAATGCGTCGGCGCTCGGAGAAGAGGTACGCAGCAGGAGCGGTGGGTTTGGAATTTACCAACTCGACTGCTTCGTCATAGGTGTCGACCACCAGAATCGGCAGGATTGGCCCCAGAACTTGATCTTGCATGATCGCCGAGTTCGGATGGACGTCAGCCAGGATCGTCGGGGCTAAAAATGCGGCATCAGTGTTGTATTTTCCGCCATACACTAGGCGCCCAGGTGTCGCACCGACCGCCCCTTTGACGGTAGCTTGGATGAGTTCTACTAGGTGTTGGGTGTGGTCTGATGTAATGATGCGGCCGTATTGCTTCGAATCGGCCGGGTTCTCACCGTAGAATTCTTCGATCGCATCGATCACAGCGGCTTCAACCTTGGCTGCGACGTCATAGCCGACCGCGACCAGATAGTCAGGGCTGACCATACTCTGGCCGGCATTCGTGAATTTCCCATATGCAATGCGTCGACCGATGGTTTTCCAATTGGTTCCGTCCACGACAATGACCGGTGACTTCCCGCCGAGTTGTAAGGTGACCGGGGTGAGGTGTTGTGCTGCCGTGGTGTAGACCTGACGACCCAACCGCTCGGAGCCAGTAAAAAACAGATGGTCCAGGCGCTGGGCGGCCAATTCGTCTAGCGCTTCTTCGCCGCCCGTAACCGTGACGATGGTCCGCGGGTTGAGGTACTCCGGTAACACCGTGCCCAGCAGTTTTGCGGTGCGCGGGGTGTGCATTGACGGTTTGAGTACCATGCAATTGCCGGCCGCTACGGCACCAACCAGCGGGGCCATAAGGGTGTAGAACGGATGAGTCCAGTTCCCGGCGATGCCGACCACCCCCAACGGTCGAGGTTTGACCATCGCTTTGCCCGGGCGTAACCCATATGGAATCGATCGGCGTTGAGGTTCCATCCAGTCGGTCAGATGTAACATCGCATACGCGATTTCGTCTTGTACCGGACCGAATTCGGTCTGTTGGGTTTGGTCCGCAGATTTGCCGATGTCCTCCCACAGGGTGTCTTGCAGATCGGGCGCGTAATCTTCAAATAATTCACGGAGGCCTTTGAGCTGGTCGATGCGGAAGGCGCGCGAATGGGTTGCTCGAGTGGCGGCGAAATCTCGCAGATCTGCCACCCGGGCGGCAAGTGATTCTTGGGCACCAGAGGTCATATATCTAACCGTACGTCAATTTTCGGAACCAATATTGGAGGCACCCTGACATGGCTCAGCTAGACTTTCGTGCATGGCTACGGCATCGCGACGCACAAGGATTTGGGTGTGGGTTATTGTCCTCGCCCTGTTTGCCGGTGCTGCCTGGTTTGCGTTCAATACGATTCGTGCCAGTGTGCAACCCCTCGGAGTACTCGCCGACCCGTTCCCGGAAGAAGAATCCCGGCCGGAAGGATCCGACGAGGCACGGGGTCCGGTCAATTTCTTGGTCTTTGGGCAAGCACAATCCACGCCACAGACCCTGTCGATCTTCCACTTGGCTGATGGCCGCCGTCGAATCGATATTCTCAACTTCCCGCAGGATACAACCGAGATCAGCGACCTCGAAGATATTCCGGGCACAGTGGAAGAAGTCGAAACACTTACGGATGCGCGGATGGAACACGTCATGTTGTGGGATCTCGAGTTCCTCGTCGAATTAGAAGCCGGACCGGTGTCGCCGGAAGAAATCGCCATGGACCCAGACATGTATGACGCCGACACGGTGTGGACCACGGTGCTGGAAGAAGCCTTGAATGTGCGCGACCCGGGACAGTTGAATTCCTTGGCCTCAGCGTTGACCCCCTATGTGACAGCGGATGCGCAGCTCAATACCGGCAGGATTACCGACCTTGCGCGTTCCATCAGGCACGTCTCGCCGGAAAATGTGGCGTCATGCATGCTGCCTGCGGAATTCGATGTGGTCACGCAAGATGCCTTGCAACGGTATTTCGAAGAGGGCACTCCGCGGTGGTGTGCTGAACTCTTCGACTAGCTCGACCAATCCGTTATTCGGGCAGGCTCAGTAAATGCTCAAGCACGACCGCGACCCCGTCGTCGTCACAGGCCGGCGCGACCACATCGGCCAGCGCCAGCAGCTCTGGGTGCCCGGATTTTAGAGCGTAACCGGTTCCTGCCCACCGCAGCATTTGCTCATCGTTGCGCTGATCTCCGAAGGCTACGACGTCGTTGGCATGAATACCCAAACTGGTGGCGTAGTCGGCCAGGGTTGAGGCCTTATGCACATCGCCTCGCGAAATCTCTAACAGGGCGACCCCGGGAACCGAATGGGTGACCTGCACCAGCGGCCCAAAGTGAGCTCGGACTGCCACGAGCAGATCGTCTGGGTCATGGCCGTTGACTTTGACCATCAGCTTGACGACTTCGGGGTGTTCGGCGAGTCGGTCTGTGATGTAGTCGGCTTCGATCCATCTTGACGACCGTGCAGCCACCGTATTGGCGGGTTCGGCCGTGGCGGCAGTGGCCAGGTCAACTTCGCGGGCGGCCGCGCGTCTGGAGGCGGGAATGAAGTCCGGTTCCATGATCAGCCCGGTCAGGGTTTCTGCTCCGAAGATCGCGCCCGAAAACAGGCTGCGCAACTGATTGGTGACGTCGGTGACCAACTGCTCATCCATCGGATGGGCTTCGATGACCCGGTCGGTGTTCATGTCGTAGATGACGGCACCATTCGACACGATGGCCGGGCCCATGGGTCCCAGCAGGGGTGCCAGTGCGGTCATCCAGCGCATGGGCCGACCCGTCACAAAGGCGATCCGGATCCCGGCGTCGAGGGCCGCGGCAAACGCATCGAGGGTCCGCGGCGAGACGTAGCCGGTGTGCGTCTCGGAATAGGGGATGATGGTCCCGTCGAGATCGGTGGCAATGAGTTGCGGTCGCACCAGCGGGTGTCCGACGTCGTCGCGCTCCACTTCGGCACCGTGGGACGCCAAAAACTCTGGCATAAAGGTGTGTCCTTTCCTTATCCAAGAATGTTAGCGCGGATTGGTGCCGGTGGGTGTGTTCCTTGGTAAAGTCTTGCTCGCAACGAATACCGCCTGTAGAGGAGCCTGCCGTGGCAGCATCATTTCGTAAACGTTGGGGTCTGACCTGGGACGTCCACGGTGACGGCAAAACCATCACCCCCGGTCAGGTCGTCAAACCCGATGAGCGGATGGCTGCTCCCCAGACCATCGGTATCGGGTTGCAGCACGTCATGGCCATGTTCGGAGCAACCGTGCTGGTTCCGGCGCTGACCGGGTTCCCACCCACCGCTGCCCTGTTCTTCTCAGGTGTCGGGACCCTGCTGTTCCTGGTTATCACGCAGGGTAAGGTTCCCAGCTACCTGGGCTCGTCGTTTGCGTTCATCGCCCCGCTGACCGCCGCGACCTCAATGCATTCGATGGCCGCGGCCTCGGGCGGCATTCTGGTCACCGGAGCTGCACTGGTGGTCATCGGGCTAATCGTCCACCGCGCCGGGACCAAATGGATTCACGCGGTCATGCCACCGGCGGTCATGGGCACCATCCTGGCCCTGATCGGTCTGAATCTGGCCGGCGCGACGACCGACGGGATGCAAGAGGTTCCGCTGACGACGTTTGGCACCACCGCAGCCGTGATCATCGCCGCCGTGCTGTTCCGCGGCTTCCTCGGCAGGCTGTCAATTCTGATCGGCATTATTATCGGGTACCTGCTCGCCCTGGCGCAGGACGAGATCGATTTCCAACCGGTCACCGATGCCGCATGGATTGGGCTGCCGGCGTTTCATACCCCAGAATTCCGGCTCGATGTGATGTTTCTGTTCTTGCCGGTCGTGTTCGTGCTGGTGGCCGAAAACATCGGCCACGTCCGGACGGTTGGGCTGATGACCCGCACCGACCTTGACCCGCACAACGGTCGAGCCATTCTCGCCGACGGCGTGGCGACAATGCTGTCGGGTGCCGGTGGCGGTGTCGGAACGACCACCTACGCGGAGAACATCGGCGTCATGGCGTCATCGCGGATCTATTCAACGGCGGCCTACTGGGTCGCCGGTTTCGTGGCAATATGTCTGGCGTTCTTCCCGAAATTCGGGGCGTTGATTGCGACCATCCCGATGGGTGTCGCCGCCGGGGCCGGCATCATTCTGTACGGCATGATCGGGATCATGGGCGCCCGAATTTGGGTCAATAATAAGGTTGATTTTTCCAACACCATCAACCTCATGGCCGCCGGCGCCGGCCTGATCATCGCGATCGCGGATCCGGTGCTCGACGTGGGCGGGATGCAGTTCGGCGGCATCGCCCTGGGAACGATTGCGGTGCTGGGGATCTATCACATCATGACCGCGATCGCCCGCTGGCGGGACACCACCCCGATCGAGCTCGAGGATGACGAACCCGCGACGCTGTCACCCGGGCCAGCCGGCAAACCAACCGACTACGACGACTAGCGGCTCGACCGGGGACGGCGGCCCTTCGTCACCCCGATAAAATCTTGGATTAGGTCGGAGTCGGCAGCCCTGCGCCAGGCGAGTCCCACTTCCCACCCCGGGTGCACATTCGTGGGCAGGACCAGCACGTCCTTTTGCCCAAACATGCGCGCAACCGAGGCGGGTAGCAGCGTGTAGCCTGAACCGGTGGCAGCTAATTGAATGGCCATCCGCTCCCCCGCCGCGACTTCGTCCGGGCTATCAAGCGGATCGGTGACGGGTTCGGACGCGTAGGCGGCCGGGTCCCAAAACGTTTCATCGGTGAGCTCATCGGCACCGACGTCGCCATCATCTTCAGTCCACGCAGCCAACAGGTGGTCCTTGGACACCATGATCACCGGGGCCTCTTCGTAAAGCCGCACCAGATGGAGTTCCTCTGGGTCCAGTCCGTCGGCCGCGACGAGGTCTTGCCAGGTGCCATCAGCACGCCACCGCAGGTATCCCAGTTGTGGCAGGTAGCGCGGCGGGTCATGGGGTTGCAGAAACAGCGTTTGAGATTGTTCGTCTTGGGTGACCAGCTGGACCTCGGAGCCGCGGGCTTTGAATCGGTGGACCCACTTGGAAGGCGTCGCCCCGGGGATCGTGGATAAGAACAGGGTCTCAACTGGCTGATCACTCATGCTGTTCACTTTAACGCAAAACGCCGCCCGGCGATCCTGCGCGGATCGGCGGGCGGCGTGATGGTCTAAGGTTTACTCTTCGTCTTTGGTGAAGGAAACGTCAAGCGTAATACGGACCTTGTCGGAGACCAGGAAACCACCGGCTTCAAGGGCAGCGTTCCAGGTCAGACCGAATTCTTCACGGGAGATTTCGGTGCTGGCTTCGAAACCTGCACGGGTCATTCCGAAGGCATCGACGGTCTGACCGCCAAATTCGCCCTTGAATTCAACCTGTTTGGTGACGCCACGGATGGTGAGGTTACCGGTGAGCTTGAATTCTTCGCCGTCAAAGTCGGTGACGGTCAGGGATTCGAACTTCAGGACGGGGTGGTTTGTGACGTCGAAGAAGTCTTCGCCACGTAGGTGCTCATCGCGGCCTTCGTTGCGGGTGTTGACCGAGGCGGCCATCACTTCAGCCTGGATGACCGAACCGTCAAGGTTTTCGGTGAACTCAGCGTTTCCGGAGAAGTCTTCGAAGTTCCCACGGACGCGGGAAATGCCGGCGTGACGAACGCTGAACATTGCTTCGGAGTGCGAAGTGTCGAGAGTCCATTTACCTGGGGTCAAAGTTGCCATAAAGTATTCCTCCAAAGAATTTGGGTTGTGGTCTTGATTCAAGTTTCTGGTTGAAGACCATGTAGTTCGTAGAACGTCTTCCACCAGAAAAGTATTCCAGATTTGAAATACTTTATCCATTCGGGTGCACCATTGCGCCCTACTTCAGATCACTTTGTGGCGCAAAAATCACTTACTTGCCGCAGAAAGTCAACGATGTTGATACGTTAACATTTATGACGAACGAGCAGCTGTCTGATTCCACTCAGGACTACCTGAAGGCCATCTGGTTGGCCGGTGAGTGGTCCGATGAGCCGGTCACGGCCACCAATATTGCACAGCGGGTGGGAGTCACGATGTCGACGACCTCAGATGCGCTGCGACGGCTCCGAGAAGCCGGACTGATTGATCACGCACCCTATAGCGCGATCAAGTTGACCGCGACCGGACGGGCCCATGCGGTGGAGGTGGTCCGTCGGCATCGGTTGATCGAAACGTTTTTAGTCCAGGCGCTGGGGTACACGTGGGATCAGGTTCACGATGAGGCCGAAGTCTTAGAGCACGCGGTGTCGGATTTCATGATCGACAAGATTGCCGAGTATCTGGGCCATCCGGATCGGGATCCGCACGGTGATCCAATTCCCAGTGCTGACGGCAGCGTAGAGCGCTTGACGGCGATTCCGCTAACCGAGCTGGGCTTCGGTGTGTCTGCGGTCGTCGAGCGGATCGCCGACGACAATCCCGAGCTGCTGCAGTATTTCGCATCGCATGGCGTGGCCCACGGCACCGTCGTGAAACTGACCAATGGTGCACCGTTTTCGGATACGGTCACCCTGTTGGCCCCGGACACCGCGTTGACCTTGGGAACGACCGCGATTGAGGCGGTGTGGGTGACGCCGGTTTATTCGCAGACCACGGTCGGCCAACCGGAATAAGCCCAGCTCCACGATTCGCTAATCGGCGAGCCGTTCGGCGGTGTTTTGGTGCGGTGCACATCGACGGTGAAACCTTGTCGGCCACCGGACTCGGGCACACACTCGTCGTCGCTGGACCGAATCGTTGGAGCTGCGGTGTGGTTATACGGTTCAGACGTACTGGTCGAGACCTCGTAGTAATCCGAGCCCCACAGGCGAGTATGGACCTGGTTATTGGCCAACCACATCTCAACGATGACGGGCGCGTCGGTGTCATTTTTCCACCGGACGTTGATTTGGCCTTCCCAATACGTGGACTCGCGGCCCTGCGGGTAGCGTTCGAACCAGCGGGAGTGGGGTTTGTGCTCGACGATTTCCATGCCACCCAAAAAGCCGGCGTTATAGGACATCGTGGCGATCTGCGACAGTCCACCACCCACAGCGTTGGAGACCACACCGGATTCCACGACTCCCGACGAGTGGTACCCGTTGGCTTCCGTGACCGGTGCCAGCAGCGAATTCAGATTGAATTCTTCACCGGGCATTACCACGGTCCCGTTGACGCGATCGGCACCAACCCGCAGGTTCGCGGTACGTGGCCCGTCATGAGGCGGATACGGGGTGGCGTATTCTGCCACGATGTGGTTGACGTCCCAGGCTTCGGCGTCTTCGGTAGTGATTTCGGGTTCGATTTCATGCAGCTCGACCGTGACGGTTCGCGTCTGTTCGCCGGCCAGATCAGTCAGGATCTCGTCGACGACTTGTTCTCCGTCGACGCCGCGCCCCGTGGAGCCGGGGACAACTTCGGGCCGGCTCGAACCGGGTGAACCCGTCAACTGCACGGTCGCGTCTTGGTTCGTGGATTCGAATTCGGCGTTATTTTCGGCAAGTGCTTCCGTCAGCGCCTCTCCGTCTAGCAGCAACACTGGCTCATCCGCGACCGCCTCGGTTGTCTCGGAATCTTCTGGCTCGGCCGTGGTTTCTTGATCAGTGGACGAAGCGGCGTCCGCAGTCTCAGCTGTTTCAACGCGCACCTCGGCGGCTGAGCCGAGCTGCGTCGGGGTTAATTCAGTGCTGGTTTCGCCTGCGGTCACCGTATACGAGTCCGCAACCAACGGCTCCGCGGTGTCGGCGAGGAACTGTTCCCACTCGTCAGGCGACACCGCGGGGTCTTCGATATCACCGGGGGCTGCGAACTGTTCGGTCTCGCTGAGCCACTCGTGGTCGAGCTGTTCGGCCAACTCTTCTTGGTTCAGGGTGAACCCGTTGACCGGTTCGGTGTAGTCAACCTCAGCGCCCTCGTAGATGATGGATCCTTCGGTCGGTTCATAGCTGAGCTGTTCGTGCAGGCCGGCCAGGGTTTCTTCTACCGCAGCCTCATCCACCGAAGTGTGGGCGGAGACGTGGGCTTCGCCGAAGAGCCGGGACCACAGGGCAACCGGATTAAACGTCAGGTCGGTCAGATCGTCGAGCGTTGCTTCGACGTCGTAGCTGTATCCGGCATCGGCGGGGACGACGGTCGCGGTCGCGTCGTCGGCTTCGTCGACCGTCACCGTGATTTCTCGTTCGGCGCGGGCCGCAAACGCCTCTTCGAGTACCGGGGTGGCTTCCTCGGCTGACATGCCCGAAACGTCTACACCCTCAACCGTCAGCGTGGCGGGCAGCGTATCTTGCGTCGCAAACGCCAATCCGACATACCCGATACCAAGGACTGCCACGATGGCAGCCACAATCCACGGCCAGCGACGTTTTTTCTTCGTCCGTACAGTCTTCTCCGGCTCAGTGGGCGGGGGCTCGTTACTTAGCGGGGTCAGCACGGCGGTGCGCTCCGTTGGAGTTTCAACTGGCTCGTCGTCAGCAGCCGATGGCTGCGCCTCACGGCTGGCAGCAATCGGCGCAGGGTCGTCCGAAGCTGGCTGGGTGTCCTCGGGAGTATCGTCGGCATGAGCATCGTCAAGCTGCGCGAGCTGGTCCAGCATGCGAGTCTCTGGATCTGACTCGTGAGTCTCGGCTTTTGGGGTCGCGGTGTCATCGACATCAGGGCGCTCCTGGTCGGAGCGTTTCGCCGGATCGAGGTTCGGGTCTTTTTCGTCAGCCATATGTTCTACTCATACAATAGGGTGGCGGCATTCGTGATGAACGCCGCCAAGAAGATGCGCAACTGTTATACGACATCGCATGCAGCGAAAGTCTAGCTTAAACTGGTGTGACTTCTTACGCATCCACGCCTCAGCACGCTCGGCTAGACTCATGATGCGTTGACCTCGCACACGTCTGGAACCCGTCAAAAGGACTCTGTATATGACGCCCTCATCCACCCCGGAACCGGTAGATCTGTCGGATCCCTCGCTCTCACCCCACCAGCTCCATGAGTTGGCGCAAACCCATCCAGAGCACTGGGACGAGATTCTTGAGCACCCGAATGTTTATCCGGGTTTAGTTGATTGGATTCGCGACCGGCAAGCCGAGTTAGCCGCAACCGGTGGCGGGGAGACCGTCGAGGAGTCCGACGCGGCAGCCCAAGAAGCAGTCGACGAAACCGCAGCCGAACAAGCCGCCCAAGCCGAGGACGAAGCCGACACCGGCTCCTCAACAGCGACCGACGACGCTGAGCAAGAACAGCCCAGCTGGGCGATGCCGGATGGCAGCCATTCCGACCACTCCCCTACTGCCCCGGCCGTTGAACCGGAGGAACGGGCGTCGGAGGCAGCGGCCGAGTCGGAGGCCTTCCAGCCGCAGGCGCAACCTGAAAAACAACCGCAGCAGCAACCCTGGGGTTGGTCGCAACCTTCGGGCCAGCAATTTGGTACACCACAACCCGGGTTCCAGCAGCAACAGTTTACTCAACAGCAATATAGTCAGCCTCAGTTCAACCAGCCTCAGCAGTACGCACCGCAGCGCAAGAAATCCAACATCGATCTAGAAAGCTCTCGTACCTGGGGACTGTTTGTCGCCGGTGGCGCAGCGTTCTTGTCACTGTTTGGGTTCATCTTCGCCCCGACACTGGATTACACGGTGTCGTTTGCGTCGCATCTGACCGCGGGCGGTTGGATTGTGCTGCTGTTGTATATCGCCACGGTGGCCCTGTCGATCTTGCAGCTGCTCAAACCCTCGCCCTGGATGCGGTTTTTCTTCATCGTCGCGAGTCTGGGTGCCGGCTTTGTCATGGTCGGTCGCGCCCTGACCATGATTGGGTTCTTCACGATGCGCTACACCGGCTTTTCGGTGCTCTGGCTGCTGTTTATGTCCCTGGTGCTGTTGGCCGGGACGTTCATCTACTTGGCACCAAAAGCCTCTGATAACCAGCAACCACCCCAGCGCCAGCAGCCAACAGGACAGCAGGGGCAGTACCAGACCCCACCGCAGCAATACGGCCAGCAGCCCGGGCAGTACCCGGGCCAGCAGTCTGGGCCGCAACACTTTGGCGGCTACTCACAGCAATAAGCCGCCGGGGGCTGAGGGTTAGTCGGTCACTTCAGCCCCGGAAGCCACGCCCTCGGCAAGATCAGCAAGCCTCTCAACCGAGGCAGCCAGCGCTTCTTCAGTATTGGCGCGAGCCCGTTCGAACCGGGTTTCGTCGGTCAGTTCGGTCCAGTCGTAGGTGTGACGAACCAACGTCGTCACGTCGTCGCTGGGCTCTAATTCCCACCGCCAAATATGACCCCGGGGTTCCTCGCCAACAGGCGCTGGCTTCCAGGCGATCCGGCGGCCTTCTTCGAACTCGATGACATAGTTGGTCCGGTTTTGCCCGTTGGTGAGTTCCATCGTGAAACTCTGGTCGACACCGGTGATGCGCTGGCCTTGTTCTGCGGAGGCCAGGTTGTCGTTGCCATCCCAGTCGGGCTGACGTGCCGGATCGGCAATAAGTTTGAAGATTTCTTCGGCGGGAGCAGAGACTTCACGCTCTGCACTGACAATACGTTGTTCGCTCATACGTCTACTCTTCCACTCGTGTCCGGCCCCGTCTAGGGGCCAGCGCACAAGGGAAGTATGACGTCAGCTTAGCTTTGGGTCGGACCCGTCGACGCACGACGATTGCCGCGACGCCCGTTGTTCGAACCGCTGCTGCCACCGGCCTGAGAGCTGGCGCG
>DATBUK010000070.1:0-21372 GCA_036516155.1 Yaniella sp. | reverse complement strand
GGGGTGCTACGCCTGAGGGGAAGTTTAAGTGTAGGCGGCAACCACCATTAGACATTAATAATAGCTTACGAAATAGATTGCAAGACGTCACTAATCAAACCACGGGTCTAAACCATGAAATGGAAAGACCGCTTTGCGGGTCGCCATGATGGATTGATCGGTGGGATCAGCCGGGTCATACCCCACTTCCCACGACCGCCACCACACGTCGGCATCGTCCGTCATGGTCGTGACAACATCCTCAACGTTCATCTCGAGTTCATCGGCGACGAGCTCGCGCCATTCCTGTGGGATCTCGGTGTGCAGCGGGATCGGTGTGCCCGCCGCGATACCGATCAGATGAGCCCAGCTACGGGGTACGACCTTCATGGGGCTATAACCGCCCCCACCCAGCGCTAACCACTTGCCATCGGCGAAATCATCAGCCCAATCGGCTGCGTCCAACATCATTTGCCGCTGCCCGTCGACCGAGAGGTTCAAATCAGCCAGTGGATCATGCCGGTGGGAATCGGCACCGTGTTGGGTCACGAGGATTTGCGGATCAAACACCCGCAGCAGCTGTGGCACCGTTGCGTGCACGGCCCGTAGAAACCCGGCGTCCCCGGTGGCCGCTGGCAGCGCAACGTTGACGGCGGTCCCCTCGGCCAGCGGTCCCCCAACGTCCTTGGCGAACCCGGTTCCGGGAAACAGCAATAGCCCGGTTTCATGGATAGAAATCGTCAGTACGCGCGGATCGTTCCAGAATGCTTGCTCGACCCCGTCACCGTGGTGGGCGTCAACATCGACGTAGGCGACCCGTTCAGCTCCTTGATCGAGCATCCACTGAATGGCCAGGGCCGCGTCGTTATAAATACAAAACCCAGAAGCCGCGGAGCGTTGCGCGTGGTGCATACCGCCGGCGAAGTTGACGGCCCTGTCGACCTCATCGTTCCAAACGGCCTGACCTGCTGCAAGAGTGGCACCGGCGATCCGGGCGGATGATTCATGCAAATCCGCAAAGACCGGGCAGTCTTCAGTACCTAATCCAACGGTCTCGTATACCCGGGCAATACTGGCCACCGCGGTCGGATCACCCGAGGCCGCATCCCGGGACGCCGCTTTGACTTGGGCGATGTAGTCGACAGAATGGACCGTGGCTAACTGCGCATCGGTGGCCAGGGGAGGCTTCACTTGCGCCAGTTTCTGACGGTCTAAGACCCCGAGTGACTTTGCCAGGCGGTGCGTGAGTTTCAGGCGCACCGGATTCATGGGGTGGGTATCGGAGAAACGGTATTTCAAAAACGTGTCATCCCACACCAGCGCATTGCGAGGTCCAACTGTGTTATCCATCACCGACTAGCGTAGGGCGTGGACTTCGGAAACCCGTCTAAACCAAGGAATGTGACATCCTGCGCGCGGTTGACCGCGCCACGGCACTAGTCGTCGGGGCCGGAAACAACGATGATAGAACCAGTGAAACGACAACTGTCTTCGTCCGGCGCCCAACTGCCCCGATCTTCGGGTCGCGGGCGTACTGTGGCACGCAAACTATCAGACATTTTGACGGGGCATCCGGGACGCGCCGCGGTCACGATGTTTGCGTTAGTGATTACTGGGTTTACTGCGTTGTTGCGGCTACCTGCAGTCTCGGCCACTGGCGAGTCGCTGTCACTGGTAGACGCTGCCGTGACGGCAACGTCGGCCGTCACGGTTACGGGGCTGACGTCGCTGGGCCCCGATGCGTTTTCGTTGACCGGACAGGTCATCATCCTGGTCGCCATTCAAGTCGGTGGTTTAGGCATCGTGACGCTGGGGGTTTGGCTCACCTTGCTCGTGTCGCGACGATTGAGTTTGCGCACCAGACTGTTGTCGTCGGAGTCGCTGGGCGTGTCAAAGCTGGGTGAAGTTCCCGCGTTGTTGCTCACGGTCCTGATTTTCACCCTGTCCATCGAAGCCCTGCTGGCCGCGGTGATGCTGCCGGTGTTTGTGACGGAACACGGTCTCGCCGAAGGCGCCTTTCATGCGGTGTTCTATGCGGTTTCGGCGTTTTCGAACGCCGGATTTGTCCTCGAAACCAGCGGTTTTGATCATCCGGTCGTGTTGACGACCATCAACATCGGCGCCTTTGCCGGAGCGCTTGGGTTTCCCGTGGTGTACATGCTGTATCGGATGGTGTTTCACCGGGCGGCGATGAACCTGCACACGCGCCTGACACTGGAGGTCACCGTCGTGTTACTCGTGCTCGGAGCCGGGTTGGTCGCAGCATTTGAGTGGCAGAACCCCATGACCCTGGGCCAACTGAGTCCACTCGAAAAAGTCCACGAAGCCATTTTCGCCTCCGGGATGACGCGTTCGGGCGGATTTAGTACCTATGAAGTGATGGATCAAAATGACCCCACCCTCGTGGTGACCAGTGTGTTGATGTTCATCGGCGGAGGCTCTGGTTCAACCGCCGGAGGCATTAAGGTCACGACCTTGGCGGTGTTGCTGTTGGCTATCTTGGCTGAGATCCGCGGTGATGAACACATCCAGGTCCACCACCGCGAAATTTCGTCATCGCTGGTACGAGTAGCGGTGGCTGTCGTGACCGCAGGAGCGCTGCTCGTGCTGACCGCTGTCGTGGCCCTGACTGCGGTGACGGACCAAGGCATTACTGTCGCCACGTTTGAAGCCCTGTCGGCCTTCGGTACGGTGGGTCTGAGCACTGGACTCACCGCGAGCGCTCCGGAGGCCGGTCAGTGGATTTTGATCGTGCTGATGTTTGTTGGCCGAGTTGGAATTATTACGCTGGCGGCAGGACTTGCGGCACGGAGCACTCCTACTTTTTATCGTTATCCAACTGAAAGGCCCATCATTGGCTGAACCTTTAGATACCGCCGTACTTGTCATCGGTCTGGGGCGATTCGGCACAGCCTTGGCCGAAGAGCTCGTGGCGTCGGGTCACGATGTTATGGCGATCGAACGCGATCGAAATATTGTCCAGCACTTCGCTGATGACTTCACGTCGGTGGTGCAGGCCGACGCCACAGATCCGGATGCGTTGCGTCAGCTTGGTGTAGAAGAATTCGACACCGCCGTGGTCGGGATCGGCACATCTATCGAAAGTTCGGTGCTCACGGTGGCGAATCTGGTGGATCTGGGCGTCACCAATATTTGGGCCAAAGCGATGACGCGGGCTCACGGGCAGATCCTCGACCGGATCGGAGCCAACCATGTGATTTATCCCGAACAGGAAGCCGGCGAGCGCACCGCACACCTGTTGGGCGGCACGATGCGCAATTTCACTGAGTTTTCCCCCGGCTATGCCCTCGCAAATATCACGATCCCGCAGACGCTGGCGGGCCGTCCGGTTCGTGAACTGCGGCTCAAAGATCGGTACGGTGTAACCGTGGTGGCTTATGAAGATACGCACGACCTCCACCACGTGGGACCGGAAACCCAGCTACCAGCCGGTGGCAACATGCTGGTTGCTGGTCCAACTGATCGTGTCGATGAGTTCGCCAAACGGCTGTGAGTCCTGCACCCAACCGCACGGAAAGGTAGCGCCTATGGTAACCGCCAACATCATTGGTTCTGGCCCCAACGGGCTGGCAGCTGCGGTGACGCTTGCCCAGGCGGGCGTTGACGTCACCGTCTATGAACGCAGTCACGTCCCGGGTGGTGGTGCCCGCTCTGGCGAAGTCACCCTCCCCGGGCTGATTCATGACCACTGTGCCGGATTTCATCCCCTGGCAGTAGACAATGAATTTGTCACCTCGGCCGGCCTGTCCGAATACGGGCTGGAATGGGCAGTGCCCGAGGTGCAGTATGCTCACCCGCTCGACGACGGACACGGAGCAGCGGCATACCGGTCACTTGAACGCACCGCACAAGAACTCCTCGAGCCGGCCTGGCAACGGGTATTTGGTCCGCTCAGTGAACATTTCCAGCAGATCAGTGCCGATATCTCGACCCCGATGCTCCAACTTCCCAAATCACCCATCCAGTTTGCCCGTTTCGGGCTGCGGGCCGGGATGCCAGCACAACTGCTAGCACAACTACTCAAAACCCACGAAGCCAAGGCGCTCTTTGCCGGGGTTGCCGCCCACGCTTTCCAACCCTTGCATCGGATCGGTTCCTCCTCCATCGGAGTGACCCTGTTAGCGGCGGGCCACTCCGTTGGCTGGCCGGTCGCCAAGGGCGGTTCGGCTGCGATTGTCGACGCGCTGCTTGCAGCACTGCACGCCCACGGCGGCACCGTCGTCACCGACGCCGATATTCAGTCGCTGGCGGACCTGCCGAAGGCCGACGTCGTGATGCTTAATACCGCTCCGGCGGCAGCCGCCGACATCGTCGGTCATCGCGTGCCACGCTGGGTGGATTCGTGGTTGCGGCGTTTCCGGTATGGGCCGGCTGCTTCGACGGTGAGCTTGGCGGTAGAAGGTGGGATCCCGTGGACGTATGAACCGGCTCGGCGCGCCGGAACCGTGCACCTGGGCGGTTCGTTGCCGGAAATTGCGTTTGTCGAACGGCAGGTCGCTCAGGGCAGGATGCCGCGCAACCCGTTCGTCCTGGTGAGTCAACAATCGGTGGCGGATCCGTCACGAGCCCAAAACGGGGTGCACCCGGTGGATGCCTACGCGCACGTGCCGCATGGGTATCCGCATGACGCGACTGACCTGATCATCAATCAGCTGGAGCGGTTTGCGCCGGGTGTACGGGAGCGAATCATCGCCAAAACATCTCGGACGACAGCAGATATCGAAGCCGAGAACCCAAACTTTGTCGGAGGCGACATCGTCTCTGGTTCCAATGCGATGGACCAGTTGCTGTTCCGGCCACGGCCGGCCATCAACCCCTACCGGCTCGGTGTGCCCGGGGTGTACCTGTGTTCAGCGGCCACTCCCCCGGGCGCTGGGGCACACGGGATGGCCGGGTACAACGCGGCCACGACGGCACTGGCCGAACTTCACTAGGCGCCGAGTTCTTCCGACCGGGCGACGTTGGCGCGTAGCGCATCAACGATGAGCTGGTTAAACCCGTCGGCATCCATACTGTTCAACGCCGCCTGGGTCGTGCCACCTTCGGTCGCGATTGACGCTTCGAGAGCAGTCGGATCGGCTGCCGGGTCATCCAGCATGCTGCCGGCGCCCACTACGGTCAGGCGCGCCAGTTCGGTCGCCGTCGCGTGGTCGAGGCTCAGTTCGGTCCCGGCCGCAGCCAGTGCGTTGACGAAACGGAACACGTACCCGGGCCCGGACCCGGCGATCGCGGCCAGTGCGTTGAGCTGCTCTTCTGGCAAGGAAAAGACGGTCCCCGACGCGGCGAAGAGTTCTTTGACCTGTTCGACCTGCTCGTTGGTTACCGTCGCACCGGCGGTCATGCCGACGACTCCTTTGCCCACGGTCAGGGCCACATTCGGCATGGTGCGCACGACCGGTTGGCCTTGCGGTAACGCCGCAACGAGCGCATCGAGGGTAATGCCGGCGGCAACCGAGACGACGGTTGTGGTCGGTCGCAGTGCGGGGGCAAGCTCTTGAGCGGTGGCGACGATGTCTTTTGGTTTCACGCCCAACACCACCAGGTCCGCATCGGCCACCGCTTTGCGGTTGGCTTCGGGATCGGTCTGGGTGGCGACCACGTCGACGCCAAATTCCGCGGCTCGCTGTTGGGCGGTTTCGTTTGAGTGGGTGGTGGCCCGCAGGTCGGTGCGTGCCACCTCCGTGGTCAATAGGCCCGCGAGGATCGCCGAGTTGAGGTGTCCCAGACCGATAAAACTGATGCGCACTAGTGTCGTTCTCCTTCATTTGCGGTGTCACGGGCTAAGTATTTGCGGGTAAACGCGAGCGCTTCGGCCAGCATTTCTTCGCGATGCCCGGGGTATTTCTGGCCTCGAGTGGATACTTCGATACACACCGCACCGTCGTAGTCGCTGTCAGCCAAGTAACGTAGGGATTCGGTGACTCGCTGGTGTCCGTACCCGGGCAGGAGGTGCTCGTCGGCGGCCGTCCCCGAGCCGTCGGTCAGGTGCACATGCGCCAGACGGGAGCCCAACAGTTTGAGCGCAGCGAGCGAGTCCATTTTTGCGGTGGCTGCATGTGAGAAGTCCCAGGTGACGTAGTCGTAATCCTGTGGGATGGGGTTATAGTCGGGCAGATACATTTGGATTTCTTGACCGCGTATTCGCCACGGGTACATGTTCTCCACCGCAATGATGACGCCGGTGGCTTCCATGATGTCGCGGATCCCGTCAGCGAAATCCAATGCGTATGATCCCTGCCAACGAAACGGTGGATGGACGACAACGATCTCGGCGCCAAGTTCCCGTGCGAGGTCTGCCGCCCGCGCAACTTTGGTCCAGGCTGATCCCCATACTTGCTGGGTAAACAGTAGGGTCGGCGCATGCACCGAGTGGATCGGCATCGAGTGGCGCTGCGATAATTCATCAAGTTTGGTCGGGTTGTGGGTCCACCGGTTCTGGGTGACCATAATCTCGACCCCGTCATAGCCCAGGTCTTCGGCCATGCTAAATACGTGTTGGGGAGGCAAAGAGAAGATCGACGATGACGACAGTGTCACCGGGATTTCGGACTTAACCACCTGCAACTCCTAGTGAGAATCCTGGCCGATGATCATCCGAGGTTAAGTCTACGCCTTCGACCCACTGATGTTGAGATTCGTCGACCTGGCCCTGAAGCCGCAGCGCATCGAGTCGTCCGAGGATCAGACCTTCGCGTAACGCCCACGGACAGATGCGCAGTTTTTTGACCTTAAAGGCCTCCATCGCTGCTTGGGCGACCATGCCCCCGGCCAACACTTGGCGGGCCCGCATGTCCGATACCCCGGGCAGTTGGGCGCGTTGGGCTTCGGTCATCAGCGACATGGTTTGATTCCACATCGTCAGCTCCTTCAGCCGCAACTTTCGCGGCACAAAGAGCCCCTCGGTCGACGGGGCTGCCCCGGCCAGTCGTGCTAGAGAGCGGAAAGTCTTCGAGGTCCCGGTGACGACGGTGTTGTCTGGGAGTCGTTTTGGAAATTCCGAACGGTACTCTTTCAGTACCCCTCGGATGTAGTCATCCAGTTCTGCCAGTTGTTCACTGGTGGGCGGGTCCGGGCTGGGCAGGAATTCTCTGGTCAGCCGCTGAGCTCCTAACGGCACTGAGATCGCCGTGGTGGGGAGTTCGTCGGTGCCAAATGACATCTCGAACGAGCCGCCCCCGATGTCGAAGTTCAACAGATTTTCGACGTGCCAGCCGTGCCACCTGCGTACTGCAAAGTACGTCATCGCGGCTTCCTGATCACCCGAGAGCACACTGAGGTGCACCCCGGTTTCTTTCGTGATGGTTTCCAACACCTCGACGCCGTTGGCAGCATCCCGGATGGCCGAGGTGCAAAAACTGATCATGTCGGCGGCCCCATTGGCTTGTGCAAATTCAACCGCGCTGTTGACGAACTCGATCAGGTTCTGTTGACCAGATTCAACGATCGCCCCGTCGTCATCCAGGTGTTGGATGAGCGACATGGGTCGTTTGTGGTCAGCGTAGGCGGTTGGTCGTGCACCGGGGAACGCGTCCACCAGTAACAGGTGGACGGTGTTGGAGCCGATGTCCAGTACTCCCAGACGCATGGTCTACTTCTTCTTCGCTTTCGGTGCCGGACCCTTCGCCCGTTTTTCCGCCAGCATCTCGAAGGCTTGGCCTTCGGTGACTTGCTCGGGCGCAGTGCCACGCGGCACGGTGACGTTGGTGGTGCCGTCGGTGATATAGGGGCCAAAGCGGCCGTCTTTGATGACCACTTTCTTGCCGGAGGACGGATCGTTACCAAATTCGGCGATCGGGGGTTTGGCCTGACCCCGCCCGCGCCGCTGTTTGGGTTGTGCGTAAATGGCCTCGGCCTCTTCCAGCGTGATCGTGAACAGTTGTTCTTCCGATTCCAACGACCGTGAGTCGGACCCCTTCCGTAAGTAGGGTCCGAAGCGGCCATTTTGGGCCGTGATTTCTTCACCGTCGGCGGCGACCCCGAGGCTGCGAGGCAGCGACAAGATCTTCAGCGCATCGTCGAGGGTCATCGTGGCGATTTCCATGCCTTGTAAGAGCGACCCGGTCTTGGGTTTCGGCTTTTTGGGGGCTTTCTTCGGTTTCTTCCGACCGTTTTTGTAGTACTCGTCAGGCTGGGCGTCTTTATATGCCTGAATTTCCTCTTCGGTAAAGTCGGGGATGATCTGCGTGACGTATGGGCCGTAGCGACCATCTTTGGCGACAATCTCATAGCCGGTTTCCGGATCGATACCCAACGAACGCTCTGACGGGCCAGCTGTTTCGACCATCTCGGTGGCAACCTCGGCAGTGAGTTCATCGGGTGCCATTTCTTCGGGCACGTTAACCCGCTTCGGATCCTCGTCGGGTTTGGCATCGGCCGGCAGTGCTTGTTCGAGGTATGGACCGTAGCGTCCAACCCGCAAGGTAATACCCTCGGCGACCGGAATCGAGTTAATCGCTCGAGCATCGATATCGCCGAGATTCTCGACGGTCTCTTTAAGCCCCTCGGCACTGTCGGCGGCCCCGAAATAGAAGCCGGACAGCCAGTCTTGACGGTCCATCTTGCCGGCTGCGATCTGGTCGAGGTCGTCTTCCATCCGCGCGGTGAACTTATAGTCGACGTACTGACTGAAGTGTTCTTCGAGCAACCGGATGACGGAGAACGCAATCCACGATGGCACCAGAGCTGACCCGCGTTTTCGCACGTAGCCACGATCGATGATTGTGGAGATCGTCGGAGCATAGGTTGAGGGTCGACCAATTTCGCGTTTTTCCAGCTCGGCGACCAGTGAAGCTTCAGTATAGCGGGCCGGTGGTGTGGTCTCGTGGCCTTCGGCGGTAAGGTCGCGGGCTTCAAGCACCTGACCTTCGGTCATATCTGGCAGGCGAGCTTCATCGCGAGCTTGTTTTTCACCCGGCACCGATTTCTGGTCGGATTCATAGGCTTTCATGAAGCCCGGCACGGTGATGACGGTACCGGAAGCCGAGAATTCAGCAACGCGTGGCGTGTCCTCCGCCGACGTGCCCGCAATCTTCACCGTCGCGGTGTACCCGGTGGCATCCACCATTTGTGAAGCCACGGTGCGTTTCCAGATCAGCTCATAGAGACGGAACTCATCGGCGGTCAACGAGTTTTTCACCTGCGATGGTGTCCGGAAGTAATCCCCCGAGGGTCGGATGGCTTCGTGAGCTTCCTGGGCTGCAGTGTTGCGGGAAGCATAGTAACGCGGCTTCTCGGGGACCATTTCCCCACCGTAGAGCTCGGTGGCCTGCTTGCGGGCAGCCGAGATCGCTTGCGAGGACAACACGACCGAGTCGGTACGCATGTACGTGATGTACCCATTTTCATACAGTCGCTGCGCGACCTGCATCGTGACCCGGGAGGTGAAGCGCAGGCGCCGGGACGCTTCCTGCTGCAGCGTCGAGGTCGTAAACGGGGCAGCCGGACGACGCCGGTACGGCTTATCTTCCAGCGAGGTGATCTTGAACTCGGTATCTGCAAGACCATCGGCCAGCGACCGTGCTGAGGTCTCATCGAGGTGCACGACGTCGGTTTTGGGTTTGAGCTGACCTTCGTCGGTGAAGTCGCGCCCGGTCGCGACGCGCTGCTCGTCGACCGCTGACAGTTTGGCTGCAAAGCTCTCTTCTGAGTCGGTGACAAAATCTGCGGTCAGATCCCAGTACCCGGCCGGGACGAACGCCATGCGCTCGCGTTCCCGTTCGACGACCAGTCGGGTCGCCACCGATTGGACCCGTCCGGCAGACAGGCCAGGGCCGACCTTGCGCCAGAGTACCGGGGAGATCTCGTAGCCGTATAACCGGTCGAGAATCCGTCGGGTTTCTTGGGCATCGACCAGGTCGGTGTCGAGCTCGCGAATATTTTCCAGGGCCCGCTGAATGCCTTCTTCGGTGATCTCGGTGAAGGCCATGCGGTAGACCGGGACTTTTGGTTTCAGCACCTCGAGCAGGTGCCAAGCAATCGCTTCGCCTTCCCGGTCAGCATCTGTTGCCAGGTAGAGTTCGTCGGCTTGTTTGAGTGCTTTGCGAAGTTCGGTGACTTTCTTTTTCTTGTCGTCTGCGACCACGTAATAGGGTTCGAAACCGTCTTCGGTGTCCACCGCGAATTTGCCGTAGGGGCCTTTTTTCATGTCGGCCGGCAAATCAGATGGGCGTGGTAGGTCCCTGATGTGGCCTACCGAGGAATCAACTATCCAGCCATCGCCTAGGAACTTGGCGATGGAGCGGCTCTTGGCCGGGGATTCCACGATAACCAATTTGGTGGTCTCACCATTGGTTGATGCAGAACTTTTGGCGGTCACGTGGCTCCTTTTCTTTGCAGCACTTCCCACACTAATCTAACCGGTTGTCTCACCGGGGAACGAAAACTTCAACGAATCCATCAATATATAATGCCGTGATGTTGTCTTTGAGGGCATTGGTCTGCGCTGTATCTAATGCTAGTAATCCTGCCACGGCCGCCACGATTTGTCCGGCAGTCAATTCGCCATCGGCCGCGCCAAGTACCGCCGCCGAGGCGGTGTCGAGCTGAACGTGCCGACCAAACCCCGCACCCGATCGTGCCATCAGCACTTCCGGGTGTTCGGCGGTAAAGCGTTGATATTGTTCAGAAGTTACCCAGTCCGGAGCAACTAAGTGTACATCGGCCAGCGCCCAGTCATCTGCAGCATCAGCATGGACGGCGTCGTATCGGCTGATTGCCGTAGCCCACGCTGTGGCCACGGGTTGATGAACTGGTTGGGTCAGGTATTCGAATCTGCGCAGCGGTGTGGCGGACTCGAAGCGTTTGCGGAACCATACCCAACCGAAACCCACCTGAGTGACGCCGCGTGTCTGAAAGTCTTCCAAGTAGCGCGTATAGGCTTCGTCGTAGGTACTTGGGTTCAGGTGTTCGGACGAGTCCTTTAACCACATCTCAGCATACTGGGCCGGATCAGAGCTGGAGCGCTGGATGGCCCAAATATCTAAGGTGTCAGCAGTCCAGGTTGCTAAGCGCGCATGCCAGGGATCCGCGGTGCCAAACATTTCCCAGTTGGCCAACATGATGGCCTCTCCCCCGTCGGCCAGGACCGAGTCGAGGCTCGAGATGAGTTCAGCAACAAGCTGGTCTCCGGTCTGTCCGGTTTCCCGATAGGTATGCGTGACCGAAGCCTGTGCCGGGGCGATCACAAATGGCGGGTTCGTCACCACCAGCTCGAAGGTTTGCCCGACGACGGGTTCCAACATATTGCCAACAGCCACAGTGACTCGATCGGCAAGATTGTGCGGGTCGACGCCCAACTTGGGGGCGTTGAGCAAAATATTGAACACCGCAAACTTCACGGCCCGATCAGAGACATCGGTGATGGTCACGTGGCGTGCATGAGTCAGTAAATGTAATGCTTGAATACCACATCCGGTGCCGATGTCTAACGCCGTATCGACCTGGTGGCGCGGCGTGATTTGAGCCAGCGTCAGGGAGGCTTTACCAACCCCCAGAATGTGGTCTGCTGGCAGCGGCTCGCCCAGTTGCAGCGCGGTCTGGTCGGAGGCAACCCAGAGATCTCCGGGATCATCGGTCGCATAGGCCGAAAGATCCAGCACAGCCTGCACCTGATGGGTCTCGGACTCGATGACCAGCCCGAGGGTCACGGCACGCTCGACCCCCAGAGTCGCAAACATCGTCTCTGCTAGCTCACGACTGATGGGGTCTGCCAGCATGAAACAGCTGATGAAACCGGCCAGCGGGTTTCCTTCGGCCAACGGCTGTGCCAGGGCGCGCCGCGCCGGGATGTGTTGTTCTCGGTCTAACGCCGCGGTGGCGGTGGGACCAAGGAGTTCCGCGATATTGTCGGCGGTATATCCGGCTGCGGCGAGATCGTTGCGCAGCGCAGCGATCGCATCAAGGTCAGCAACTGGGGTCGGGTGCATTAGCGTCCTGCCGCGGGAGTTGACTGTGTTGCACACGTGTCGCAGATCCGTTCCGGGTCGGTTTCGTGGCATTCGTCGCACACCACGGCCAAGGTTTTACAACCTGGGTCAGTGCAGTTGCGTAGCTGGGCCGTCGGGGTATTACACAGGTGGCAGGATCCGATCACCTTGGGCTCATCTGAAAAGTTGATGGCCATGCGGTCATCGAACACATATAGCGAGCCTTCCCAGAGTCCGTCGTCGCCGTACGCTTCGCCATAGCGGACGATGCCCCCATCAATTTGGTACAGCTCTTGGAATCCTCGGTTGGCCATCAACACGGTCAGCACCTCACACCGAATGCCGCCGGTGCAGTACGTAATGATGGGTTGGTCTTTGAGGTGATCGTATTTGCCGGATTCTAATTCGGCGATGAAGTCTCGGGTCGTGGTGGTATCGGGCACGACGGCGTCTTTGAACTTCCCAATCTGTGCTTCGAAAGCATTGCGCCCGTCAAAAAAGGTGACTGGTTGACCCTCGGCCTCACGCTGGGCGACCAGCTCATTGACCTCTTGAGGTGTCAGGCGGGGTGCCGTACCCAGCACCTGGTTGCCGGGGGCGACTTTGATTTCTTCGGGTTTATCAAACGCGACCAACTCGGGTTTGACCTTCACGCTAAGACGCGGAAAATCGGCTGCCGATCCTTCTGACCATTTGACTTCTAGGTCCGCAAACAGTTCGTAGCTGCGAGTGTTTTTGACGTACTCTTTGACCGCCTGGATCGGTCCGCCGACCGTACCGTTTATACCGTGTTCGGAGATAATGATACGTCCGGTGAGACCCAGCCGTTTGCACAGCTCTTTTTGCCATAGTGCAACGGCGTCGGGGTCTGCCAGGGGTGCGAAGTGATAGTACAGCGCGATTTTATGTTGGGTACTCATCAGGAAGGTTCTTTTCGAAAAATCTCAGCAATTCGGTGTGGCTTCAGGTTGTCTTAAGGGTGACAAGTTTGTGACCCTTGTGCAATCTGGGGTCCCGCGGCTGGGCTTACAGCGAGACTAAAGCTATTCTAGGGGCATGGCTATCACTACTTCACTGACAGACGAACTTGCCACCGCGTGGCTGACCGGACGTGCGCGGATTCGGAATTACCACCTCACGACTCAGGGGAACATTCACGCTGCTCTGCGCACTCCCGAGTCAACGCAGGCTGGCGAGGATCTCTGGGAATACGTGGTCACGAACGTCTCCGATGATGTGCTGCATGCCATTGCAAGCGAGATCATCAAACACCCAACTCGCCAGTTGATCGTTGCTGCCGATCTGTCTGATGAGCCTAAACCGGCCGGGTCCACGGCACAGTACTACGCCGACAAGACTGGGCTGCGACCCATCGGCGTCGATGAACTCGTAATGGTCACCGACATGAGCCAGCACGACGTGGAAGAACCGATCGTGCCCGAACAGTTCACCGCCGAAGTCGTGCGCAATGACGGCTGGTACCTCGTGGCGTTTCGCACCACCGAGGCCTCTGACGCCGGCGCTAATAAACTTGCTGCTCGCGGCCGTGTGGCGGTTGTTGATGATACCTACGCCGTTTTCGATCAGATTTGGACTTCACCAGATTTCCGCCGTCAGGGTCTTGGTTCATTGACGATGCGGTACTTGAGTTCACTGGCTTTGGAAGACGACGTCGAGACCGGCCTGTTGATTGCCGGGCTCGAAGGTCAGGCACTGTACAGCTACCTGGGCTGGACTGCCATCGGTGACGTCGTCGTCCTCGGGCATCCAGATGTCGATCCCAAGGATCAGTGGGCGACCCAAACTTTCGAACCGTAACCATTAACACCCAAGACGATCACACCGCAGCAGCCTACTTGGCGGAGCTTCTGGGCTACTCGCGGGTGCCGGACCAGCTGGTTCACACCCGCGTGCTGCCAGAACGCGCCGCCAAGTTTTCCGTCTGGCCTGAAAACCTGCCTGCGGCTTTCATCGACGCGGTAGGATCCACCGGCGTTCAAGCACCTTTCGAACATCAGGTCGATGCCGCTACCACAGCCCTCGCGGGTGAACATGTAGTGCTTGCCACCGGCACCGCCTCGGGCAAATCGTTGGCCTATCAGATGCCAGTAGCTACCCAATTGGCTGATGGGTCCTCGACCGCCTTATATCTCGCCCCGACGAAAGCCCTGGGTGCAGACCAGTTTGCTTCCTGGCAATACTTAGCTACTCAAGGGGTCACGTGGTTACGGCCAGGTACCTACGACGGCGACACCGACCCCCAGGCCCGCGCATGGGCTCGGGAGCATGCCAACGTCCTTGTCACAAACCCGGACATGTTACACGTGGGCATCTTGCCCAACCATGGCGGGTGGGCGCAATTCTTCCGGAACCTCAAGTATGTGATTGTCGACGAGTCCCACACGTACCGGGGCGTGTTCGGTTCACATGTGGCAGTGGTGTTAACGCGATTACGTCGAATTTGTGCGCACCTTGGAAATACAGATCTCGTCTTTATTGGCGCTTCAGCCACCTCTTCGGCCCCGGCCGAGAGCTTCTCCCGGCTCATTGGCGCCCCTGCGTTCAGCGTCGACCACGATACCTCCGGCCACGGTGAGGTCGTCGTGGGATTCTGGGAATCAGAATTCTCCGGAACCACGAGGGAACATAATGCGCCGCTGCGTCGGTCACTGGTGGCTACCGGAGCCGATATGTTGTCCGATTTAGCCGTGAACTCGGTGCGGTCGGTCGCATTTATTCGGTCTCGCCGAGGAGCCGAAGCCATGGCTCAAATGGTCAAACGAAACCTGGCCGAAATCGATCCCTCCCTTCCTGGTCGGGCGGCAGCGTATCGCGCCGGGTTACTCCCGGAAGAACGGCGCGTGGTCGAAGAACAGCTCAAGAGTGGCAGGCTGCTCGCCGTGTCGACCACTCCAGCATTGGAATTGGGCATCGATATTGCCGGTCTGGACGGTGTGGTGGTCGCGGGTTGGCCTGGGACGCGGGCCTCGTTTTTCCAGCAGTTAGGGCGGGCAGGGCGCTCAGGGCAACGTTCGGTGGCGTTATATGTTGCCGGCGACGATCCCATGGATACCTATCTGGTCCACCACCCCGAGGCGGTATTCGAACTGGCCGTCGAAGATAATGTCATCGACCCCCAGAATCCGCATATCCTGTCAGCCCATTTGTGTGCTGCCGCGGCCGAGTTTCCGCTTCGGCCAGATGATTTTGGTGGGTTTGGCGATCCCGACCATATTCGCCACATCGTCGATGAACTCACTGCGGCGGGATATTTGCGTCGTCGTCCTGCTGGTTGGTATTGGACACACGAACAACATGCTGCCGGCATGATCAGCCTGCGGGACTCCGGTAGTGGTCCGATGCAGATCATCGATGGCGACACCGGTGCGATTTTGGGTTCGATTGGCGGCGAGCAGGCACATTCGCAGACCCATCCTGGAGCTGTCTACATGCATCAAGGTCGAACCTGGGTCGTCGAGGAATTAGATGAAGAATACGCCACCGTGGTGGTCGTGCGCGCTGAACCGGAATACTATACCCAGGCGCGAGATGTCACCGATGTGGAGATTCTGGCAGAGGATGCTCGTGTGTACTCGGCCGACGATGAGCTGGCATGGGTTCACGGTCCGGTGAAGGTCACCAACCAGGTGGTGTCATATCAACGAAAAGAGCTCGCCAGTGGCCGGGTGATCGACGAGCAACCTTTGGATTTGAGCGCCCGCGAACTGTTCACGCAGGCCGTGTGGTTTACCGCTCCTTCCGATGCGTTCATTGCTGCCGGATTGACCACCGATCGGCTGCCCGGGGCCCTACATGCAGCTGAACATGCCATGATCGGCATGATGCCCTTGGTCGCGTCGAATGACCGGTGGGATATCGGCGGCGTGTCTTTGGTGTTGCACCCAGACACCGAAGCTCCCACGGTGTTTGTCTATGATGGACATCCCGGCGGTGTCGGCTTTGCAACCCGCGGGTTTAGCCACGCGACCACCTGGATCACCGCGACCAGACAGGCCATTCTTGACTGCGCGTGTCAGGACGGATGTCCCTCTTGTGTGCAATCACCCAAATGTGGCAATCGGAACTCTCCATTAGATAAAGCCGGTGCGATTACGGTGTTGGGGTTTGTGGCTGAGGCCTTAGCTAGGGCTGTTTCGGTCCCGCCCTCGACTCCGCAGTCGCCGTAAATCCAAGCGGCACATCGACTGCCACCCGGATGTGGGCAACCCCCGGCGCGGCAAGGTCACACTGCGTCATGGTCGCCTCGTGTGCTGTCACGGTGTTTTCGGCCACGGTGCACGGGTCACCGATCATGAGTCCGCGTGCCGTGTCTGCTGCCGACAGCGCGGCAAGATCTGCTGCGGCAGCGGCCCGGGATGCTGCAACATGAACTTGAATCAACGTGAGTGCTGCGGCAACCAGTAGCATCAGGGCAGCGAAGACGGCTAACAGCATCGCCGTTGATGCGCCACGGTCGCTGGTTAGGGGGTCATGGTCCATTGGTTCGGGGCTTTCGCTTCGGCAGTGAGTTCGATGGACGGAATCAGGCCCAGTGGTCCAGGCACAGGACTGGTCAATTCGATGGTGGCCCATTGGTCTGATACCGACGAGCTCACGTGGGTCTCGGCCGAAGTCATGGTCGTCACCGCGGTGGAGATTGCCTCGGACGATTCGCCCCGGGCCAGTTGACGGGCAGCGCTCGAGGCCGCCTGGTGGAGTTTGGATTGGTGCATCCCCATGACGATTACATTGATGACCATCGCGATCACTAATACCACTACCGGCAGAATGACGGCGAATTCAGCGGTCACTGAGCCTTGAGCTGAGCGGTTGGGCACAGACATCATCTCTTCCTGAAGATGGCCGGGGCTTGCGCCCCGGCCGGGTTGAGGGCGTGGGTTAGAAACTTAGGGCCCGTTCGATGAGGCCTTCGAGCAGGCCCTGAACGGTGCCCGAGGACAGCACCGCGGCTAACAGCCCGGCAAAGGCCACGGCCGCGAGTGTGACAATCGAATACTCGGCTGTGTTGGCACCGGTGTCATCGGCAAGGTTGAGTTCAAAGCGTTGTGGTTGGTGGTGGCTTGTCATGATGTTCTCCTTTGATGGTTGTGGGTAATTGGCGATATTTAGTTATGGGCTTTCAGGTTCCTCCGGGCAAGAGGGAGAGCACCATGGGGATGATGCCCAGCAGGATAAAGCTCGGCAGGAGGCAGATGCCGGTGGGCAGGACTAGACGAATGGCGAGTTCTTGGGCGAGTTGTTCTGCCTGACGCTTGCGGTTGGCTCGTAGCGCTGTGGCAGCAGTGGTGAGCATGTGTGCTGCGGGTACTGCCGAGGCGTACACAAAGCGCAGTTCGTGGCCCAACTGGTCTAGGTGCGGCTTGTCGGTGGTGTCTTGCCACGCGGTTTCCCAATCCAGTCCGAGGTGCAGTTGATGGGCTACGTGAATCAGCGGTGTGCACCCGGGGAGGTGCTGACCTACCGCTGCGAGTCCGGCTGCCAGGGAGCTGCCGGAGGCAAAGAGTTGAGCCATAATGTCGAGGATCAGTGCCGGGTCGGTGCTGGCCGGTGATGGATGCTTCATGACTCTTGAGCCGTTCGGATCATCCGGGTGGTCCACCAACGCCCGACAACGGCCAGGAGTGCACCGGTTGTTAGGAGCAACCATCCTGTTGCCGACGTGACAAGATCGGCTAGCGAGGCCCCCAACATATGTGCCAGGCCAAGTCCTGCCACGGGCAGCCAGGCCAGCAGGCTGGCGGTAGCTTTTGGTCCGGCGGAGGCGGCTTCGCGGGCTTGGTGTGCGTCTTCGCCGGCTTCTAAGGCGTCGGCGAGACGGTAGAGGGTCTCGGCCAATGGCATGCCAGTGTGTTGCGCCAGCCGGAATGTGGCGGAGAGTTGCTGCCAGCCGTTGGGGTCACTGGGTCCGGTGGTCTCGGCAAAGTACGGTGTGCCAAGTAGGGCGGCACTGTGTTGAGCGATGAGCACATGGTGCATGCAGCATCGAGGGTCGGGGTCGTGAAGCACGGGATTGTTGCCGCATGGGTCGTGTGCCGCTGCGACTTCAGGCCAGAGTTGGGTAAGAGGTCTGCCGGCAGCCAAGAGCGCAGCGGTCTGGCGGATGAGAGTAATGAAGTTGGCGTGGTCTTGTGTCGCTCGCCGTTTTGCGGTGAGCATGGCGGTGAAGATTTTGATGGGGTTCATGCGGCACGCTCCTGCCTGGAGGCGAGGGTGTCGAGTCGGGCCAGCCCAGGACCTTCACACACTTGAGAGCTCCTGGTTGAGAGCACGGGGATCAGGTGCAGATCGGCCCCCTCCCCTGTCTTGTCAAGGAGTGCTACCTCGGATGGATACCGGTGCCCTTGCCCGTCGCGCGCTAAGTGGATGACGACATCGACGGCGGAGCGAATCTGTAGTGCTGCGGTCGTGGGCTCTAGTCCGGCTAAGGCAGCCATGGCATGCAGCCGAGCGGGGACATCGGCAGCAGAGTTCGCGTGCAGTGTGCCGATAGCACCTCTGTGCCCGGTGTTCATCGCGGTCAAAAAATCCGCAACCTCGGCTCCGCGGCATTCCCCGACGATCAGCCGGTCCGGTCTCATCCGCAGCGCTTGCCGAATGAGGACGGGGAGCCCGATGCCGCCTTGGCCTTCTGTGTTGGCGTCGCGGGTCGCCAGCCCCACGACATGTGGATGCCGGATATCAAGTTCCGGAGTGTCTTCAATGGTGAGGATTCGCTCGGTCGGGTCGACGGTGGCCAACAGCGCCGCCAACAGAGTGGTCTTGCCCGAGCCGGTAGCCCCGGAGATCAAAATGTTCATTCTGTGCTGCATCAGGTGATCGATCACCTTGAGCCAGGTGGTGGCACCCGGCCACTGCACGGTGAGCGCATCGAGGGTCGGTTGGGAACGAGAAGGTAAGCGGATCGATAATTGGGGTCCGGCGGTGGCGATGGGTGGCAGGACCGCGTGTACCCGGGCGTCGGCGATTTGCACGTCGCCGAAAGGCATGCCTTCGTCGAGACGTTTTCCGCCTTGACCCAGCAGCCGGACTGCGAGCGCCCTGGTGGTTTCCGCATCCAGTGTCGTGTCGGAACGGGTCAGTCCTGTTCCCGTATCGATCCACACGTGCCCGTGACCGTCGACGATGATGTCCGTGGTGTCTGGGTCTCTTGCGAACTGGGCCAGTGGGCCCAACCCGATCAGATCTTGAACCAGACCATCCATGGTGGTTTTGGCCTGTGCAGTAGAAGTGACCGGTACATGTTTGGCGACCGCTTGGGCAACCGTCGCTGTGTCGGGGGTGGTCGGGTGGTGAGCTATCGGACTAGCGGGTTTCATCCGGGCGGCTAGCCATTGTTTGGCTGCGGCCCAACCGCCGGTTTTTTGTGGTCGCTGTGGGACCCATCCTCGTGTCATGGCGTTTCACCTTGTCGCATCCAGCGGCGCATGCCGCGACGTCGGCGGGTGGTGTTTGCGATGTATTCGAAGTCGCGTCTGGTGCCGTATTCGGGAATCCGGTGGGAGAAGTAGTTGAGGTACTTATGCGGTTCCATGTCGACATGCAGGGAGCGTGAGTGATCGTCGACGTGTACGACGTGGGCGCCTTCTTGAGCAAGACGTTGTGCGAGGAAAATGTCGGCGCCGCAGTCGATGATGGTGTGGGCGAAGTGGTATCTGGCTGCGTGGACGGTTTCGCGCAGCAGCACCGAGTGCAGCGGGTTGGACCGATTGACGTGCAACATCATGGCGACGTGATGCCATTTTGGAGTGTTCAGCAGATAGATGTGCGGGGAGGGCAGTTCCCTATCAAATTGCAGGACTTCGACCTGGTGGTTGGTGGCCTGCAGGATGATGTCGGACAGTGCGCCAGTGGCATCTGCATCGATCAATAGCGCGCCGTCGTCGGAATGTGCGTAGGCCATGGCTGCTGACAACATCGGGAAGGTGTCGAGACCGGTTTGCACTACGGCCCAGACCGTCGAGTTCTCTACGCGTGGAAAGCACGTGGTGACGAGCCAGTGTTCAAAACCGGCCTCATGGTCGGGGTAGTGCCATTGCCGGTTGGCGGCGCTGATGAGGTTGCCCGAGACCTGGATGCTGGCTGCCACGGGGGTCTCGTCGGCGTCTGCGAGTTCGATGCTGTCTAGCCCCAGCGCAGCAATCACCGCGTAGACGAAGGTAGCGGCTTCCTCTGTGGCGTCGTGGGTCTCCACCAGCACAGTCGCGTTGGTGGCCTGCTGGCGAGTCTTGGCCCGTGGAGCTCGGCGTTGCGTTGTTGTCATGCATCCAGCATCAACCAACCGCTCGTCACTGCTGCGATGATAGTGCGCTGCTGTGGATAAATCGGGTGCCTACCGGTGGCCTGTGGATGACGGTCTGAAGGATTAGCGCTGCCCGCTAAGATCGATCTCGTTGGGCTCGGGGTCGAAATATGCTTCCGGCACAGGTTGGGTCGCGTCCCAACCGGTGATATCGATTTTGTATCTTGGGTCCCAGGGCTCAGCCCACCCAAGCAGTTCTAAGACACGATCCAAAATCATCGCGGTGAACCCCCACACCAGGGTTCCGCCGACCGTAAAGGCCGGGGTTCCGAAACGCTGTTTGGCCGATTTATCGGTGGCCACCGCGGTCACCCGGAGCTTCGGGTCGACCAGGTCGCCCACCGGTACGCGAAATACCCGAGTAGCTTCTTCGGTCGTGACCATTTCGTCGGGGCGCTGCCACCAGCCCACCACGGGAGTGACCTGGAAATTCGAGACTGAAAGTGGCAGGGCCGGCAGGTGGCCCAGCGGGATGATGCCGGACGGATCAACTCCGGTCTCTTCGTGCGTTTCGCGGATCGCACACGCGATCGCATCGGGGTCTTGGGTTTCTAGCCCGCCACCGGGAAACGAGACTTGTCCGGGGTGGTTGCGCAACACCATGGATCGCTGGGTCAGCAGGACATCGAGTTCTTTCGGGACGATCGTGCGCTGGAAGGTCGCGGGCCGGTCATCCATGGAGCCAAACAACAACAGCACGGAGGCTTGACGCGGATTCTCCAGCGGTGGCAGCTCGTAGCTCCAAGCCTGTTCGTGTTCCGGCAGCGCTGCCGCGGGTGAGACGGTGACCCGGTTGAAGATATCCGGATGCACGGTACCGTAGGTGTGGACCAGGGCCAACAGGTCAGCAAGGGCGCCATCGAGTTGCATTTATACTTCCCATTCATAGCCGGCAGCGCGAAGCTCAGCGCGCGTGGCACCGTTGAGCAGCGCCTCATGGATGTGTTCCCGCCCGGGAGCGAGCTCATAGGACAGCATTTGTCGTGCCGCCTCCGGGTTGATTTCGCCAATGCCCGCTGACGGACACCATTTTGCCACCGGGCACGCGCCGCACGCTGGGCGTCTGGCATGGCAGATGCGGCGTCCCAGGAATATGAGTCGGTGCGACAGCTCGGTATAGTCTTTGGG
>DATBUK010000069.1:0-24253 GCA_036516155.1 Yaniella sp. | reverse complement strand
GGTCTGGGTTTGAAAGTTTTCGGCCGGCAGCGCGAAGAATGCGCGGTAGGCCATCGAGTGGCCGTCGATGACCATCAGGGTGTTGGACGAGTCTGAAGCAGAGTTATTGGTAGCAGTCACGTCCCCTAGTCTAACGAGCTGGCGTGCCTGGCGGGAACTTGCTCCACAGGTGTGCCGCACACACCGCTACGGTCTGTCGGACGCGGTGTCTTGCTCATCAGCGTCAACAGGTTCTTCGATGTCGGTGTCAGGGATGACCTCGGTTTCGGGTTCAGCTTGGTCTTCGGCGAGATGATCGAAGTAGCCGGGGTCCATCTTTGAGCCCGTGAGATAGGCGGACCGGGCGATGGACATCGTCCCGATGGAGGACGTCGCCAGTTGCAAGAACAAGATGAGCAGCAGCTTGACGAAGTTTGACCAGGAGGGCGCTAACACAAACACCCCGATCACCAGCAGCGAGATGCCAAGGCCCGCGGCGGTGCCGACAGCGGAGATACGGGTGTAGACGTCGGTGAACTTAAAGAGCCCGACGACAGCCACGGCGAAAACCAGCACCCCGCCGAGGACCAGCAGGTTGCCGAGGAGCTCGAATATTTGTGCGGTGTCCATTAGCGGCGCCCCCTGGTCAGTGCCCGGGCCAGCGATACGGCTGAGATGAAACCAACCAGTGAGGCCACCAGGATCAGGTCAAAGAAAAAATCTCCGGCGAGCAGTATCCCGAGGATGGCGAGGATCCCGGTAAACGAAAACATCAACAGGTCGGCGGCCACGGCGCGGTTGGCGTCAGTTTTGGCAGAGATTAAGCGAATAGCGACGGCGATCATGCATGCGGCAAGGATGACCAGGCCGCTGTAGAGACCAAAAACGGTCATGAGCGGGTCCTCCTCGGTGCGTGGCGATTGGTTTGATCGACGGCCTTCGGGTCAAAGCCTGTGCGGCGCATAGCTGCCAAGATGTGGTTTTGCATATCAATCGACCCGCCGGCGACGGCTTCGGGGTCACCATCGTAGAGGGAGTGGACATAGATCCAGCGCACGCCGTCGTCATCAATTTCGCTGCCCAGGGTCAGGGTCCCGGGCGTGATGGTGATCATCGCCGACAGCATGGTGACTTCGGCATCCGTTCGGCAATCGGTGCGCACTCGGGCAATGCCGGGGTGGGCGTTGATGCCCGGGGTGACGAGGTCTTTGAGGACCGCCCAGGAAGAGCTGATGATTTGGCCAATGAACCAGATGATCAGCCAGATCCAGCGTGGCAGCCAGGTGAGGGTTTTCATTCGCTCAACACCGCCTGGATGTACTCGGTAGGGTCCATCAGGCCTTCGGCTGCGATACCGGATAGCGCCAGCAAGAATTGGGCACCGAGACCGAAGCATACGGTAATCGCGGCGAGCACAACGGAGGGTCCAGCGAGGGCGAAGTTCACGCGACGCTTGGGCACCGTGGCCTCGTCGGATTCCAAAATAGTCTGCACCCCGGTCAGGGTGGTGACTTGGGCGTGGGTTGCTTCGGTGGCCAGTTCAGGTGTGTAGGACACTTCTTGAGCGTACGGGTCGCGGGTCTGCGAGGTGATGATGGTCCCGGTCTTGGTGGCGGGGCCTCCGGAGCCTTTCTCCCAGAACATGCCAGTCCAAATTTTGAGCATCGACAATAAGGTGATCAGCGAAACGAACAACATGATAACCACGGCCGCGATTTCGCCTGCTTCGACCGCGCCGACTACGAGCATAAATTTGGCGACGAATCCGGAAAACGGTGGGATTCCGGCCAGGGAGAGTGCTGCGATCATGAACGCCACGGCCACGAGCGGTTCGGTGCGTGCAATGCCGCCGAGTGCACCGATGACGCCGGAACCGTAGCGGACTTCGATGGCCCCGGTCGACATGAATAGGGAGGCTTTGACGATCATGTGGTGCAGCAGATAGAAGATGCCAGCAGTGAGACCAAGTTCAGTAAAGAGGGCGACACCCAGCAGAATGTATCCGATCTGGGAGACCATGTGGAACGCCAGAATCGTACGGGTGGTCTTTTCGCCGACCGCGCCGAAGACCCCGATGAGCATCGTGAGGCTGAACAACACGACACCGATCCAGAGGAAGCGGGTGTCGCCGCCGTAGACCACCGCGTAGATCCGGTAGATCGCATAGATTGCGACTTTGGTATGCAGCCCAGAAATCAGCGCGGTCACGGCCGGGGAGGTCGCCGGATAAGCTCGCGCTAACCACCCGTGTACGGGCACAACCGAGGCTTTGATACAGAGTGCGAAGATGCTGACGGCTCCAGCAATGGCGACGGTTGGGTCGTCTTGGGCTTGGTCGGCGAGCACGGCGATGTTAACTGAACCGGCTGTGCCGTAGAGGAATCCAACCCCGATCATGTAGAGCGTCGAGGTGAAGAGGTTTAGGGTCACATACAGTCGGGCGCCGTGCACGCGGCGCAGCGGGAGCTTGCGGTTGGCGCTGAGGACGTAGAGCCCATAGGTGGGCAACAGCATGACCTCGAGGAACACGAAGAGGTTGAAGAGGTCTGCGGTCAGCAGCGCCCCATTGACCCCGGTCGTCAAAATAAGTACTAGGGGCGCGAAGTACCGTGAGTTTGCCGTTCTGGAGGCCTGGGCAAACCAGACGGATACCACGGTCAACAATAGGGTGACCGAAAGCATCAGCGCGGTGAACATGTCTGCGGCAAATGGGATCGCAATACCGACCGGCCAGTGCCCGACTTGGTGTGCGATGGCACCGCCGTCGTTGGCCCAGAAGTGATAGACGAGCGCACCTGCACCGGCCAACATGGTCAGCAGTGTGGCAATGTTCACGAGGGCGTGGAGGCGCAGCCGGTGGCCCGTGGTGATTAATATCCCGGCGACGAGCAGCGGTAGACCGACAAAGAGTGGCAGGAGCGCGCCAATGGTTTCTGGGCTCATGATCGCTCCTGACTGGATGTCGTGTTGTTGGTGTTTCGCGGGGTGTGCCTTACCCCATCTGATCGGGATTCTGCTTCCACGTCGAGTTCTTCGACTATGTCCGCGGTATCGTCCGATTTGTCACCGGTGACAGCCAGCACAAGCATAAAAACGGTAATGGAAAACGCGATAACAATCGCGGTCAGCACGAACGCCTGTGGCAGTGGGTCGGCCATGGCGGAGGGATCCGCTGAGGGGTGGAAGGCCTCGGTGCGTCGGTCGGTACCACCGGCGGCGAAGAGGACGAGATTCCCCGCGTGGCCAAGGAGGACGAAGCCCAAGATGATACGCAGCATTTCGCGCCGGGTAAACAGGTAAACAGCGCCGGCGGTCAGCAGAGCCACGGTCAAGGCAAGTGTCATCTGGCGGCCTCCCGCTCGAAAGTATGGTCAGTGTTTTCAATGCCAGGTGGCGGACCCACGGTGTCATCGGGTGGTGTTTCTCGGGCAGCGGCCAGGCCGTGTTTGGAGCCGAGCATGTTGAAGGCTCCCAAGATGAGTCCCAGTACCGCGAAGTACACCGCGATATCGAAGATCAGGGAGGTGTTGAGTTCGAAACCGAGGATATCGAGGTAGATGGGTTTGAGAAACGATCCGTCGACGAGGCCGAAGATCCCGACGGCCGAACCGAGCGCGACACCGGTGCCCGTCAGCCCCATATACGGCCAGCGGATTGCCGCGGCTTCGTTGGTCGGGGCGGCCAGGTAGACCAGCGCGAACGCAGCGCCGGCAATCAGTGCACCGACAAATCCACCGCCGGGCTCGTTGTGGCCGCGGAATAACAGGATGACGCTAAAGATCACCAGGAGCGGGACTGCGATCTTTGCGAAAGTGCGCAAGTAGACCGAGTTGTCGAATGGATTCGAAAGTGGTGATGTCTTGAGTACGTGGGGCCGCCGAACGGGTGCCGGTGCCCGGGAGGCCAGCAGCGCAGCCACGGCAACCCCGGCGACTCCCAGGACGGTCAGTTCGCCCAGTGTATCGAGTGCACGGAATTCCACCAGGATGACATTGACGAGGTTATTCCCCCCGGTCACTTCGGTGCCCTGTTCGGTGTAGTACTGCGCTGGATCGGACATTCCTCGTCGTCCGGTGAGCGCGTACGTCCCGGCAAATGCAGCAATGCCGGCCGCGGTAGCCGCTAAGATGCCGACTTTTGAGGCTTTCTCGCGCCTACCGAAGGTTTTTGGTAAGCGATGAAGCAGCAGCACCATGACGACGACGGTAAGAATTTCGACCATCAGTTGTGTCAGCGCAACATCGACGGAACCCAAGGCAAAGAACCACAGGGTCACTGCAAAGCCAACGGTGCCTAACACAGCAATCGCGGCCAATCTGGTGGAGGCTCGAATGGTGGCGATCACGCCCACAGCCACGACTGCGACGAGGAGCCAATCGCTCCATCTTGTGAGGTTTTCTTGCAGCGGTGGTAGGTCATCGATCAAGACCCACCCGGCGAGGGCGAGCACGATCAGTAAAGCGGAAGGTACAGCCAGATGTCGTCCTGGATTGAGTCCGGAAGTCCATGAGCCGACGGTGGCTCCAAGGTTGATTGTGGCTTGCCGCAAATACTCAACGGCTCCAAGTCCGGAGAAAGTCAGCGGGCGTGGGACGAGGTAGGCCTCGAGGTTTGGCAGTTGCCAGAGGGCCACAGCACCAATGCCGATGGCAATAATCGACAGAATCAATGCCGGGTTGATGCCATGCCAGAGCGCCAGTTCGACACTGTGCTCGGCACCGATGGTTGCGCTGGCGGCCGAGGAAACGACCCCCGAAAGCACGAAAGGAACGAGGCCCAGGATCAAGGAAAGAAATGCGTTGATCGCGGGATAACCCCAGAATGCGACTGAGGCTTCGCTCACGGTTTGGCGGTTGGCCGTACTACCGCGCGGGGTGTTGATCCAGTTTTTGGGTGACCGGTATTTGCCCATGGCACCTAGGGCGAATCGTCCGGAGTATGCGAATGTGCCGATCGCGATAACCACAACGACAGCAGTAAGGAGAACAGCCATTCCGGTGGGGAGCTCGGCTTCCAGGAAGGCCTCGAAGAGGGATTCTTTCGAGACAAAACCCAGCAGTGGTGGGATGCCGGCCATCGACGCTGACCCGAGGAGAATCACGGTCAAGGTGGCGGGCATGACCATTTTCCGCACGGTGAGCATTCTCATGTCGCGGGTACCGGCCTGGTGGTCGATGACCCCGACCGCCAAGAAGAGCGCAGATTTGAACAGCGCGTGGGCGATTGTGTGCAACACGGCGGCGGTGAGTGCACTTGGCGTACCGAGGCCAATCAGTGCCACAAGGTACCCGAGTTGTGACATCGTCGAGTAGGCCAAAAGTTCTTTGAGATCGTAGCGTCGCAGCGCGGCAACCGCACCCAGAAGTGCCGTGAAGAGTCCAGATCCAACAAGCAATACGAGCCACAGGGTGTTTCCTGCCAACACCGGCGAAAACAGCAGTAGCAAGTAGATGCCGGCTTTAACCATGGCTGCGGCGTGCAGGTAGGCCGAGACCGGCGAGATGGCGACCATTGAGTCCGGCAGCCACGACTGGAACGGGAACTGCGCGGATTTTGTGAAAGCAGCCAGAGCCAAGGTGATGATGAGCCAAGTGACCGTGGTTGGTTGCGCCCACAGGTCGGAGGCAAGAATTTCGGTGATGACCGTGGTGCCGGTAGCGGCGATCATCACGGCCACGGCTGCTAAGAGTGCGAGGCCACCCATGACGGTAACGAGCAGGGTCCGCACCGCGGGTTTCCGGGCATGTGACCCCGAACGTCCGATGAGGAAGAATGATGCCAGCGTGGTGGCCTCCCACGCGACGTAGAGCACCATCACGTCGTTGGCCAGAACCAGGATCAACATCGCCAGGGCAAACGTCGTCATGGAGAGGTAGAAACTGGTGATCTTGGTCGTGCCGAGATATTTGGCTGAATAAAACAGCACACCTGCGCCAATGACAAGCACAAGCAACCCGAAGACGAGCGATAGGCCATTGAGCCGTAGATGAAAGCCCACGTTGAAGAAGTCAGGAATCCAGGGGTAATACTCGATGACTTCCCCACCGGATCGGTTGAACGTCCGACCCAGGATCCACGCTGCTACCGCGAGTGGGATCCAGAGCACCCATCCGGCGTAGCGTCCCATCCAGTGTGATAGTGGAGCCGCCAATACTACTGCGAGCAGTACACACATCACTGCGGCTAGCAGCAAGGGGCTTCACCTCTTTACGGGCAGCGCGGCAACCCTGACGGAATAGCCGGCATGGCGATAAGATTCACGACCACGTTCGTGGCTTGTGCTCGATGGCACCAGCCAATATTGACACACGCCACTCTACCTTTTCAATTTGATGACACGCATGGACATGCCGGGCGCAGGGTGACATTAAGTGTGAAAAGCTCCTCCCAACGGGTTCGTTGGAGGAGCTTCGTTTCGTACCCGAAGTGGGACTCGAACCCACACATCTTTCGATATTGCATTTTGAGTGCAACGCGTCTACCAATTCCGCCATTCGGGCTAGGCACTCTTACTATTTTACACAACTTTGCCCAATTACCAAACGTCGTCGATCCGATATCTCACGTACAATGAAACTTTGACGAAGGCACTTGTGAGACGACAAAGAGGTCCCGATGACAGACAATGAGTCACCAGCACCAATGCGCATCGTAGTGGCGGAAGATGAAACGATCATTCGGTTAGATATCGTCGAGACGCTGACTGCGCAGGGCTATGAAGTGGTTGGTGAGGCAGATAACGGTCAGCGAGCGATCGAATTGGTCGAAGAACTCGCCCCTGACGTCGTGCTCATGGATATCTCGATGCCGGTGATGGACGGATTATCCGCCACTCGTTCCATCACAGAGCGTTCGCTTGCGCCAGTCGTGATTCTGACAGCATTTTCGCAGCGTGATCTGATCGACCAAGCAACGCAGGCGGGCGCGATGAGTTATATCGTCAAACCGTTTAGTGAAACGGACTTGGTGCCAGCCATCGAACTGGCCCGTGCCCGTTTTGACCAGTTCGTCGCCTTGGAAGCCGAAGTGTCTGACTTGGAGGCTCGGTTTGAGACCCGCAAGCTCGTCGACCGGGCAAAGACGTTATTGCAGCAGCGCCTTGAGATTACCGAGCCTGAGGCGTTTCGTTGGATACAGAAGACCTCGATGGATCGGCGTTTGACCATGCGGGATGTTGCCCAGACAGTCATTGACCAGCTGGGCAACCGGTCCTAAGCCAGTTACATCGGTGACCAGCCGGACACTGCGTCCCAGCGGTGCGCGGAGGGGGCTACCGCAGTATCCACGAGGGCTGGATCAATTTCGGCCTTGGTGGACCCCATGCGGTGGACTTTGAGCATGTTCGTGGTGCCTGGCACTCCTGGAGGCGAACCGGCGACCATCACGACCAAATCATCCAGTTCTGCGAGACCGTTTTTGACCAATTCATGGTCAATTTGTTCGGTCATTTGGTCAGTTGAATCTTTGAACGGCACGATCCGCGGCGTCACGCCCCATGACAGACATAAGACATTCGCAGTGGTGTATGAGTGTGTGAACGCATAGACCGGTTGCGGTGCGCGAAGACGTGACAGTCGTCGAGCTGAGTCTCCGGATTGTGTGAACGCCACCAGGAATGGGATGTCAAGGGATTGGGCGATATCAACGGCTGCCCGAGTGATTGCTCCCCCACGGGTTCCGGGCCGGGTGCCAAGCGGTGGCATCCGGTCCATCCCCTGGTCTTCGGTCGATTTGATGATTTTTGCCATGGTCTGCACGGTCAGCACGGGATATTTTCCAATGGAGGTTTCACCCGAAAGCATGACGGCATCGGCCCCGTCGAGCACCGCATTGGCACAGTCAGACGTTTCGGCGCGAGTAGGACGTGGGTTTTCAATCATCGATTCAAGCACCTGCGTCGCCACGATGACCGGTTTAGCCCAGCGGCGTGCCATATCGATCGCGGTTTTTTGCACGACCGGGACCTCTTCGAGTGGCAGTTCTACACCCAGGTCGCCTCGAGCGATCATGATCGCGTCGAAGGCGTCGATAATTTCTTGGAGATTATCGATCGCCTGTGGTTTTTCAATTTTGGCGATGACCGGGATGCGACGACCTTCTTCTTCCATAATGCGGTGGACCGCATCGATGTCGTCGGCGCTGCGCACAAACGACAGGGCGACCATATCGACCCCGAGTTCAAGTGCGAAGCGAAGGTCCTCTTCGTCTTTTTCGGTCAGTGCCGGGATGTTGACTGCAACACCCGGTAAGTTGATGCCCTTGTTATTCGATACGGTGCCGCCAATGACGACGTTGGTCACGACGTCGGTGTCGGTGACTTCAATAGCTTGCAGGGCGATTTTGCCGTCATCGATGAGGAGCTGATCACCGACTTCCACGTCTTGGGGTAGGCCTTTAAACGTGGTCGAACAAATGTCCTGAGTGCCTTCAATATCACGCGTCGTAATCGTGAACGTATCGCCGTCTTCGAGCAGGTGGGGCCCATCGGCAAAGCGTCCTAACCGGATTTTTGGCCCCTGCAGGTCCGCAAAGATCGCCACGGGTTGGTCGAGATCTGATGACGCCTGACGGATCGTCTTGAACGTTGAGGTGTGGACGTCGTAATCGCCGTGACTGAAGTTCAGCCGCGCGACGTTCACGCCGGCTTCGATCAGTTCACTGGTGGTCTTATACCCCTGAGTGGCTGGGCCAAATGTTGCCACGATCTTCGCATGTCTCATAATCCCTCAGTCTATGGTTGCTCGTTTTGAAAGTGAATGACTGGGCCGTGACAACCCCCATGAGTTCGGTCATGATGCGGGTTTATCGACGTCACCATCAGTATTTATCGTCTTAACATCGCCCGCGGCGGCGTCAGCGTCTACCTCATGCTGCGCGGTTTCCGGTGATTCCTCTTCGTGACCGTCACGGTAGATCTTTTCGGCTTCAGCATGCTCCTGGGGCGTTTTGGGTCGATTCACGATGGCGTAAATCAGCAGGCCGACGGCCAGCAGGAACATCAGCACTGACATCCAAGTATTGGTGCGTGCCGTGATTCCTAGGATGGTGAATTCTTGGGCTTTGTCGAGGCGGATCGACTCGATGGGGATCCGGCCCAAGGTGTACCAGACAATGTAGGACGCCAACATCATGCCGTTGCGTAGTTTGAACCGACGATCGATCAGCAGCAAGACGGCGACGCCCAACAGGTTCCACAGCGATTCGTAGAGAAATGTTGGATGGAAGAGGGTGTCGGCAGGCAGACCGGCCGGGAAGTTGTAGTGATCGGCTTCGACTTCGAGACCCCATGGGAGCGTGGTGGGCTCGCCGAAAAGTTCCTGGTTGAAGTAGTTGCCCCAGCGTCCCATCGCCTGGGCGAGGAGCACACCGGGTGCGATCGCATCGGCCATCGGCAGCATGCGTAGCCCGTAGCGGCGACAACCAAACCATACGCCGAGCGCTCCCCCAATGATCGCGCCCCAGATGGCAATGCCACCTTCCCAGATGGCAAAGATTTTCCAGGGGTCTCCGCTGCCGTCATAACCGGGCCCGAAATAGACGTCCGGGACGGTGATGACGTGGTAGAGCCGGGCTCCGATGATGCCAAAGAGCACGGCCCATAGGCCGACGTCGTACATCTGCTCGGATTTACCACCGCGTGCGGCCCACCGTTTGCCTCCCAACCAGAAGGCCAAGACCCCGCCGAGGATGATACACAGCGCATAGATGTGAATCTTGACCGGACCGATGTCGAAACCATCGGTGGGTGGGGGCGGGATCGAGGCGAGCAGCGAAGCAAGGTGCATGAGTGTGGGCCTATCCTCCGGAAGTCGGTTCTTAAGCTTTGTTTGCGCCGGTCACTAAGCGACGGGTGATCTCGCCGACGGCTTCGGGGCCGCCGTCACGCAGTGCGGTCACCAGGGCGGTTCCGACGATCGCCCCGTCGGCGTAGCTGCCAATTTCGGCGACGTGTTCTGGTTCGGAGATACCCAACCCGACGCACACCCGTGGTGCGCCGGCGGCGTGGGCGCGTTGCACGACTCGTTCGGCGGCATCGGACACCGCGCTGCGGGCACCGGTAATCCCCATGATGGAGACCGCGTAGACAAACCCGCGAGACGACTCAACGGTGAGTTTCACGCGCTCGTCTGGTGAGGAGGGTGCGGTCAGGAAGATCCGGTCCAAGTGGTATTTATCGGAAGCTTCAAACCATTCACCGGCTTCTTCTGGCACCAGGTCAGGTGTGACGAGACCGGCGCCGCCTGCCTCTGCGAAACGACGTGAAAACTCATCGACCCCCATCTGGGCCACGAGATTCCAGTAGGTCATAATCACCACGGCCGCATCGGTGCGGGAAGTGACTTCTTTGACAATGCGGAACACATCAGCGACACGGAAGCCGTTCTGCAATGCTTGCGCGGTGGCCTTCTGGATAACTTCCCCATCCATGACCGGGTCCGAGTACGGTAGGCCGATTTCGATGATGTCTGCGCCGTTGTTGCCGAGTTGGACGGCAGCCTCAATCGAGTCTTCGATCGTGGGGTACCCGGCTGGCAGATACCCGATAAAGGCGGTCCGGCCCTCGGCTCGGGCCTGTTCAATCTTTTCGGCGGTCAGTGAGCGAATCTGGTCTGTCATAGTCTTATTCTCCAAGCTCGGTGCGATCTTCTGGGACCATACCGAACCAGGTGGCCGCGGTACTGACATCTTTATCACCGCGACCCGAGAGATTCACGATGATAACTTTCTGCTCAGCTTCTGGCGTGTCGGCGCTCACCAGACCTTCGTTGACCCAGGACTCGGCGACCCGTTGGGCACCAGCAAGCGCGTGAGCAGATTCGATTGCAGGCATGATACCTTCTGATTGGCTGAGTGATCGGAAGGCATTCATGGCTTCGGCATCGGACACTGGCTGATAGGACACGCGTCCGGTGTCGTGCAGGTAGGCGTGTTGTGGGCCGACGCCAGGATAGTCCAGGCCGGCAGAAACCGAATGCGAGTCGATGGTTTGGCCGTCTTCGTCTTGCATCAGATAGGTTCGTGCACCGTGCAACACGCCGATCCGGCCCAAGGTAATGGGGGCCGCATGTTTGCCGGTTTCGACACCGGCACCGCCGGCTTCCATGCCGTAGAGTTCAACTTCTGCGTCGTCGAGGAACGCGTGGAAAATGCCGATCGCGTTGGAACCTCCGCCGACACAGGCGATGACGGCGTCTGGAAGTTTGCCGGCTTGTTTTTGAATCTGTTCGCGAGCTTCGTCCCCAATGACCTGGTGGAAGTAACGCACCATTTCCGGAAACGGTGCGGGTCCGGTCACTGTTCCCAACAGGTAGTGGGTGGTTTCGACCGAGGCGACCCAATCGCGTAGGGCTTCGTTGATGGCGTCTTTGAGGGTGCGCGCTCCGATATCGACGGCTACAACTTTAGCACCGAGCATCTCCATGCGGGCCACGTTGAGTGCCTGTCGTTTGGTGTCGGCTTCGCCCATATAGACCGTACATTCCATTCCCATGAGGGCCGCGGCCGTTGCGGTCGCAACACCGTGCTGGCCGGCCCCGGTTTCGGCGATCAAACGGGTTTTCCCCATTCGTTTAGCCAGCAGGGCTTGACCGATGACGTTATTGATTTTGTGGGAGCCGGTGTGGTTGAGATCTTCACGTTTCAAAAAGATCCGGACACCGGGATACGGTTCAGCAAATCGTGACGCTTCGGTCAGCAGAGATGGACGGTTGATGTAATTTGCATACAGGTCATTGAGCTCGTCGGCGAAGGCGGGATCTTTGACGGCGGCACGGAAGGTCTCTTCGACTTCTTGCAGTGCAGCCATCAGTGATTCGGGCATCCAGCGTCCACCAAACTTACCGAAGTAGGGGCCTTCTTGCTGCCGGTAGGCGCCTTCGTGTTTTTGGGAACCGGATTGCGGGGTATCCATTGGACTGCTCATGAAATGTCTTTCCGTAATGAAAACAATGGCCCCGGCACATCGCTGTTCCGGGGCTGTGAAAGGGTGATTAGGTTCGGCTCGCCTGGCGGAAGTCAGCGATTGCCTGCTTCGGCTCACCGTGTTTGACGAGGGCCTCGCCCACCAGGACAGCGTCTGCCCCTTGTGATGCGTACATCGCGACGTCACTGGCCTGTTTGACGCCGGATTCAGCGACTCGCACGACATTTTCTGGCAACTGGTCTGCCAGGGTGCCGTAGTGCGACGTATCTACCTCCAGGGTTTTGAGGTTCCGAACGTTAATTCCCACGATCGAAGCATCAACGGCTGCTGCCCGTTCGATTTCTTCTACGGTGTGGGTTTCAACTAAGGCGTGCATACCAAGTTCATGGGTGAGGGCCAGGTAGTCGCGGAGCTGCGCATCATCAAGCGCGGCGACGATTAACAACACGAGGTCAGCGCCGTGTGCACGGGCCTCGTAGATTTGATATTCATCGACCGTGAAGTCTTTGCGCAATAACGGAATATCGACTTTTGCTCGCACCGCATCGAAATCCTCAAGCGAGCCATGGAACCGACGCTGCTCGGTCAGCACCGAAATCGCAGAGGCTCCCCCGGCGGCGTATTCTCCAGCCAACTCAGCAGGTGAGGCAATATTTGCTAGCGGCCCGGCTGAGGGAGAGGCTCGTTTGACTTCAGCGATAATCCCCACGCCGGCCGGGTTATTTCGGCCCCCGGCGAGAGCCTCGTGGGCGTTGCGGGCCGGTGCGGCATCGGCAGCCAGCTTCTGCATATTCCGAAGTGGCGTCTGTGCCTTACGGGCGTCCATGTCTTCAATGACGCCTGCAATAATGCTGTCGAGAACCGTTCCAGTATGTGGCGTTGACTGGGTCATCTATGAGTAGTCTCCGTTGGCACCACGACCGGAGAGGCGCATGAAGAAGCCGACCGGCAGGCCGAGTACGGCGATCCCAATGCCGACCCACATCACGATCCACCAGGAGCCAAGCGAACCGATACCGGCGATCATGAGGCCGACCAGTACCATGGCGACGAGTGCCCAGGCGGCAGGAGAGTTCCCTTGGCTGGGGGCTTCGTCGTGGGTCGGATCGTTGAGGATACGACCGTATTCGTCGACTTGAATTTCGTCAGTGGTGTTAGCCATTAGGGTGTTGCCTTTCTTTCAGCCAGTGTTTTCCGGCAGCCTCAAGTTGCTAGCGATGATGTCTGTGTTCCATTCTGCCATTTTTTATCTTGGCTCGGGCTAGAACACGAACTACTACGAGATTTTATGTTGGGTCTTCGCCACGGGATAACTCATCCCAGGTGTCAATTTCGTCCAGCTCCCCATCCCGGGCTTGCCGCTGGTCTTCGCCGACATCGTATTTTTTGGTCTTCCCGACCGGCCAACGGCCACCCACCACGAGTGCGAGCAGCCCTCCGATGACAGCAATCACTGCTCCTGCCACGGTCAGCCATGGGAAAAGGGTCACATCGATTTCAGCCGCGGGGCCGCCGCTCTGTCCAGTAGTGCCGGTGGTTTCGGCAATTTTATGGGCCACGGCGTTGAGTGGATCGGTGAGTACGTTGATGCTGGCGAAGCCCATGGTGGCAGCGCCGATGATGGCCACGATACCGATGATCCAGCGCCCAATTTTGCGAGCGATGGATAGGGCAGCGCCAGCCGCGATCGTTACCAGGGCCATAGCGGTGATAACCGGGGAGGCTTCTTGACCGGATAACTGGACGGCGTCGATATGGGCGGCGTCAAAGCCGGTTGCGGTGACCCAGGTTTGGGTGGCACCGATTAATGCGATTACCCCACCAAGCAGCAGGATGAATACGGTCATGCTGCGGGTTGGGCGGGTTGGCGATGTGGTCGCCGGTGAGGGTTCTGGTGTGGTCATCTATGAGGTTTTTCGGCCTTGGCGTCTTGGAGTTGTTGGGCTGCCAGCACTGCGCGGATCGCCGCAGTGGCTTTGGTTAAGGTTTCGTCGGCTTCAGTGGCTGGCACTGATTCGGCCACGATACCAGCTCCGGCTTGGAGGTAGGCAACCTGGTCTTTGAGGATGGCGGTGCGAATCGTGATGGCCATATCCATATTGCCGGCCAGGTCGAAGTATCCGACGGTGCCACCGAATGGTCCGCGCGCGTGCGGTTCCCATTCGTCGAGTAATTCCAGTGCCCGGTGTTTGGGTGAGCCAGACAGCGTGCCGGCAGGAAAGTTCGCCCGCAAGACATCCAGTGCGGTGGTATTGGCGGCGATATCGCCTTCGACCGTGGAGACCAGGTGCATGATGTGGGAGAACTGCTGAACCATCATGTAGTCCGAGACTTCTACCGTACCTGGGGCGCATACTTTGCAGAGTTCGGATTTGGCAAGGTCGACGAGCTGTTGGTGTTCCTCGCGTTCCTTTGGATCAGAGAGCAATTCATCGGCAATGGACCGCAGACTTCGAGCAGGGTCTTTGGGTTTGGACCCACCGATGGGGTGCGTCAGGACCCGTTGGTCTTTGACTGACACCAGGGTTTCAGGTGAGGCCCCCACCAGATGGTAGACACCGTTCCGGTCGGGGTATTCAAAAGTGTACAGGAACATGTATGGGCTGGGGTTGATAGCCCGTAGTACCCGATAGGTGTCCAGTGCCGTTGCAGTCGTCGGGGCGGTAAACCGCCGGGAAATCACCAGCTGTGAGACTTCGCCGTCCCGGATGGATTGCTGAGTCTTGCGGACTGCGTTGAGGAACTCGGCTTCGGGCCAGGAATGCTCAATGTCGCGCGAGAAGTCCCGGTCCAACCATCCGGCAGGCGCCACAGATACCGGGTCGGCGACGGGCTCAACGAGACGTTGGGTCATGTCTTGTAGGCGCGCGACGGCACGGTCATAGGCCTCGTCGACACCGGTGGCTTCGCCGTCGAAGTTAATCGCATTGGCTACCAGGGTCACGGTGCCATCGAAAGCGTCATGGATTGCCAAGTCGGTGACGAGGTTCATCGCCATCGACGGCAGGTTCAGATCATCGGGTGGGCCATCGCCAAGTTCGACCCAGGCGCGGACGGTATCCCAGCCTAAGAAGCCAACAAACCCCGAAACCAAGTATGGCAGCGCATCGGAAATCTCCGACCGCGCGTCGGTGGCAAGGAACTCGAGCGCGGTTTCCAGGACTTCCAGGGGTGTGCCCTCCGACGGGACGCCCGCTGGGACTTGTCCCTGCCAATGCGCTTGACCATTGAGTTCGGTCAGCGTCGCGGCGGTGCCTGCTCCAATAAACGAGTACCGCGACCACTTGCCATCTTGGCCGGCAGATTCCAACAGGAAGGTACCTGGCCGGTCATTGGCAAGTCGACGGTAGATACCGACCGGTGTCAGAGCGTCAGGGAGAACTTTGGTCGCGACGGGAATGACTTTGTGGTCTGCGGCCGCAAGGTCACGAAATGCTTCTCGAGTCGGAAACACGGGACCAATATCACGCATTGGGGCCTTTCTGAGAATGAGGATCTTCGATGCCGGTCACGGGAAGTTGGCGATCGGTGAAACAGGTTCGAGTGCCGGTGTGGCATGCGGGTCCGTGCTGGTGCACGGTGACAAGGATCGCATCCTGGTCGCAATCCAGTGCGACCGCTACAACCTGCTGGGTGTTACCCGAAGTGTCGCCTTTGCGCCAATAGTCGCTTCGCGATCGTGACCAGTACCATGCACGCCCCGTGGTGAGAGTCATATGAAGTGCCTGGTCGTTCATCCAGCCCAACATGAGCACCTCGAGGGTGTCGGCATCTTGGACGATGGCTGGGACTAATCCGTCACTATTACGTTTCAGCCGAGCCGCGATCTGCGGATCAAGATCGGATTCGGGAGGCGAAACTTTGGAATTGTTCATGATGGATCCAGTCTAGAGCGGCTTGTCTCCTGTTGCCACTGATCAACACGTGATAATTTCACATATGTGACAAACATTTCTGCGGGCTCCATGAACTATGACAGTAACGACTTCGTTGCTGCTTCTCGCGCTGCTTTTGTAGCGGCGCTATATGCTGCCGGTCCAAATGAGCCGACGCTCGTAGAAACGTGGCAGACCCAACACCTCGCCGCGGCAGTGTATCTGCGTGAGAATCCACACCACGTGCCAGATGGTGAGTTCAGTAACGGGCAGCATGCTTTGTCGACGGCAATTCAGCAACTTGGCGAAGAGTCCTCGTCACGCAAGGCATTTTATAACCTGGTGCGCAAAATTGGCGACGGTCCTGAAGAGCCACCGGCCAAGCCCCAGAAATCGCTACTGGCTCGACTCCGCCGAAAAGTGACGCAGCGCCGCCAAGAGCCGGAGAACATGCTGATGCATTTCTTTGTGCACACTGAAGATATCCGTCGAGCGCAGGCTCGCTGGGCGCCACGGAAGTTGACTGATGAATACGCTGATGCGCTCTTTGAGCAGTTACGCGAACAGGCAAGAAAGCACTACGCCAACGCGAAAACCGGGTACGTGCTGATCCGAACCAACGGGGAACGAATCGTGGCCAAAAAGGGCACCGCCCAGACGTTTGTGACGGGCCCAGCCGGCGAGCTCGTACTCCATGCGATGGGCCGACCAGACCACGCCCTCGTGCTGATTGATCGTCCCTAAGGACGATCATCACGGGTTAAACTAGCGACGGACCGGATATCCGGCGGCCTCGAGAGCGTCTTTGACCTGAGAGATCATATCGTCTGGCCCGTAGTGGAACAGTGAGGCTGCAAGGACAGCGTTGGCGCCAGCTTCGATTGCAGGCGGGAAGTGCGACGGTTCGCCCGCTCCCCCGGAGGCAATAAGCGGCACACCAACGACCTTGCGGATGGCACGAATCATGTTGAGGTCGAAACCATCCCGGGTCCCGTCAGCATCAATCGAGTTGATCAGGATTTCTCCCACACCACGTTCTTCAGCTTCCTTGACCCACTCGATAGCGTCTTTTTGGGTACCTTCTTTGCCACCTTTGATCATGACTTCATAACCCGAAGGCGTCTCAGAATTGGCACGGGCATCGAGGGAGAGCACTAAGACTTGTGCGCCCCAGCGGTGGGCGATGTCGTTGATCAGTTGTGGGTTACTCACGGCAGCTGAGCTGATGGAGACTTTATCCGCACCGTTGCGCAACAGGTTTTCGACGTGTTCGACACTGCGGATCCCACCCCCGACGGTCAGTGGGATGAACGCTTGTTTGGCGGTGCTGTTGACTAGCTCATACGTGGTGTCACGGTTTTCCGTCGTGGCGGTGACATCGAGGAAAGTAATTTCGTCGGCGCCGGCGGCATTGTAACGGCGTGCGAGTTCGACGGGGTCGCCAGCATCTTGGAGGTTTTCGAAGTTTACGCCTTTGACGACTCGGCCGTTGTTGACATCCAGGCACGGGATGACGCGAATTGCAGTGCTCATATTTTCCTCGCGGTTGTGTGTTGTTATAGGCGAATAGCGTGAATTGCTGAAGCCAGAATAGCTTTGGCACCCATCTCTAAGAGCTCGTCCATGATGCGGTTCATGTCATTTTTCTTGGCCATTGACCGGACGGCGACCCAGTTTTCATCGGCCAGCGGTGAGATGGTGGGCGACTCGAGTCCCGGGGTCACCTTCAGTGCTGCGTCCATGTGTTTGCGTGGCACGTCATAGTCCACCATGACGTATTCACGCGCGACCAGGACCCCGTGGAGCCGTCGGATCAGTTTGTCGAGACCTTGTGGATGTTTACCTGTTTGGCCGATCAGTATCGCTTCGGAACGCAAAATGGGTTCGCCAAGGATTTCCATCCCGGCCGCCTTGAGGGTGGAACCGGTTTCGACGACATCTGCGATGGCATCAGCCACGCCGAGTTGGACTGAAGACTCCACTGCCCCATCCAGGTGGACGATGCGGTCAGTGGCAATATGGGAGTTTTTCAGGTGGTCGGAAAGTAATCCGTCGTAGGAAGTCGCGATGCGTTTGCCGGCGAGTTCTTCGACAGAAGAAAATTTGCCGACCGGTGCTGCAAAGTGAAACTTAGAGCGGGCAAAGCCCAGGCCCATCAGTTCCTCGGCGGCATCTCCGACCTGGGCGTCAAGGAAGAGATCTCGGCCGGTCAGCCCGGCATCGAGGGTTCCTTTAGCTACGTAGATCGCAATGTCTCGAGGTCGCAGGTAAAAAAATTCGACACTGTTTTCCGGGTCGACGAATACCAGCTCTTTGGAATCTCTGCGTTGCCGATAGCCAGCTTCGATGAGGGTTTCACGAGCTGCATCGGACAGTGAGCCCTTGTTGGGCACAGCAATGCGCAACATTTTGCGTTCGATTCTCCTAGTTAGAGGTATTTATAGACGTCTTCCAAGGAGATACCTTTGGCCAGCATCATGACTTGGAGGTGGTAGAGCAGTTGGGAAATTTCCTCTGCGGTCTCGTCGTTGGTTTCATAACGTGCCGCCATCCACACTTCGGCAGCTTCTTCGACAACTTTTTTGCCGATCGCATGCACTCCGGCATCGAGTTGTTCTACCGTCCCGGAGCCTTCCGGGCGCGTGCGCGCTTTTTCGGTTAATTCAGCAAAGAGTTCTTCGAAGGTTTTCACAGTACTAGCGTAGTGGTTTCTGTCAGCTTCCGCAGACAAGAGCGCATTAGATGACGAAGATTTGTGCTGGTCACTTGGTAGCATTCGGAGTGTCTTGGAGGGTCGGGTCCAGGTGCAAGGTCTCGACGGCGGGTTTCTCCCGGCGTTGCGCACGAGCCCAGACAAAGAAACCCACCAAGGTAAAGACCCCGTAGAACAGGTACATAAACGCCGAAGCATAGTAGCCCGCCGCAAACAGCAGGGGTACTCCAACAATGTCGACGACGACCCAGATGAGCCAGAACTCGACCCACCCCTTGGCCATGCCATAGGTTGCTAATAAGGAGCCGACAAACGTCCACGCGTCGGCCCAGACCGGCTCAAATGAGCCCAGCGCTCGGAAGGGCGGGGTGAGCAAGATCGTGCCACCGACCAGCATGACGACCAACCGTATCCGCACCGGCCAAGAGGCCCACTGCGGCACAATGGCAGTCTGGGTTCCGGTGGTTGATCGTTGGGTTTGGGATTTCTTCCATTGGACCCACCCGTACACCGAGACCGTGATGAACATGATTTGTCTACCGGCCTGGCCCAGGAGGTTGGCGGTGTCCGCATCACCGAAGAGACTGCCGAGGAATACGGTGAGTAAAATCACGTTCCCAATGATGCCGACGGGCCACGCCCAAACTTTTCGCCGCATCCCGCCAAGGGCAGAAGCCAGCCCAAAGACGTTGCCGAAAAGTTCTCGCATCAGCAGCCCGCCACCGCCGATCGGGATCGTCCAGTTGAACAGATCAATGAGCCACTGCACAATTGCTGCCCTTCATTAGTGCTGCGCGTTGCGGGCTAGGTTGCGAAGCTCGTCGATCGCTTTGGCTGGGTCCTCGGCGGAGTACACTGCTGACCCGGCGACAAATACATCCGCGCCGGCTTCAGCGGCTCGCTCGATGGTATCGGGCGCCACTCCGCCGTCAACCTGCAGTGCGATCGGTACCCCAGCATCTTCGATTGCTTTGCGGGCTCGTTGGATTTTGGGCAGGACCACATCGAGGAAGGACTGGCCACCGAATCCTGGTTCAACCGTCATGAGCAAGACCATGTCGAGTTCCGTGAGCATGTCCATATACGGTTCGATCGGTGTGGCTGGTTTGAGTGCCATCGATGCTTTCGATCCGCGGGCTCGGAGTTCACGAGCCAGCCGGATCGGTGCTCGGGCCGCTTCGACGTGGAAGGTCACGGATTCTGCACCGAGGTCAGCGTAGTCGGGGGCCCACCGGTCGGCGTCTTCAATCATGAGGTGAATGTCGAGTGGCTTGTCTGTCGCAGCGCGAATGGCTTTGACCACCGGAGCGCCCATGGTCAGGTTTGGCACGAAGTGGTTGTCCATCACATCGACGTGAATGGCATCCGAGTTCTCTACGCGGGCGATCTCTTCGGCTAGTCGAGCGAAGTCGGCCGACAGGATAGATGGGTGAATCTGAATACCGGACACTTAAAGTCTCCTCAGGGTAGCGCGGGTGGTTAGTGAGTGAGTAAAGCAAAGAACATCGCATCGGTGTGATGCAGGTCCGGCCAGAGTTGGGCGGTGTTGGCGTCGGTGTCATCGGCGGTGATCGATTCGCGCGCCAGTACTGACTCATCATCGCGGTGTTTGGCGACGTGTTGCATTGCTGCTGCAGAATCTAAGAGTTCCATCTGGGGGTGCCGTTTGAGTACGTCACTGACTTGCAACTGAGTTTCTGCGATGTGTGGCGAACACGTGACATATGCCAACAGCCCGCCGGGTTTGAGCATCGTCACGGCGGCGTCGAGAAGCCGGGCTTGCAGCTGGGTGAGTGTTGCAAGGTCTTGTGGGGTCCGCCGCCAGCGTGATTCAGGTCGACGACGCAGGGCTCCGAGGCCAGTACACGGCGCATCCAGGAGGATGCGATCAAAACGTTGGGTATTGGCGGAATCTTCCGCAAGCGCGGTGCCATCAGCGACCGTCGTGGACCACACATCTTCATCCACGACCCGCAGGGCTTGTGAGACTAATTTAACGCGGTGCTCTGAGATGTCATTGGCCTGCAATGTGGCACCGTGGGCTTGTGCAAGTGCTGCCAGGACTGCGGCTTTACCACCGGGGCCGGCTGACATATCCAGCCACGTTTCGCCAGTCTCAACGGGCCGGGCACCGACCAGGGCGCGGGCTGTCAGTTGTGAGCCAATGTCTTGAACCCGCACGGTTCCCTCCGCGACACCCGGGATTCTCCCGGCGTCACCCCCGCTGTACGTGGCCGCGTCGGGTGCCAAAGGTGAGGCCTCAGCCCCGTATTCGATGACAGGTTCAAGGTCTCCGATACCGGGCAGTGCGATGAGGTTGAGCTCGGGGGCGATGTTATTAGCGGCTAAGACATCACGGAAGTCTTCGGGGTCGCGGCCATTGGCCACCAGGGATTGTTTAATGGCTCGCAGAATCCACGGTGGGTGCGCATAACGGATGGACAGATCAGCATCAGAGTCGCCGGGGGCGAGCTCGTCGAGCCATTCATCAAAGCTTCGCTGGCTGACTTTTCGAAGGACCGCATTGACGAGTCCGGATGGGCCCGTGCCTATTTGGTCACGCACGAGCGCCACCGTAGTATCGAGTGCCGCATGGGGCGGGACGCGCATGTTGAGCAGTTGGTGGACGCCAAGGCGTAGGGCATCTAAGACGGGTTTGTCGAGTTTGGCCAGCGGACGATCTACGCATTGGGCCAGGATGGCATCGTAGGTGCCAAGTGAGCGCAGGGTTCCGTAGGTCAGTTCGGTCGCAAAACCGGCGTCTTGACGGTCTAGCTTATTGCGCCGGATGCGTGTGGGCAGCACGAGGTTGGCGTAGGCGTCTTCATGTGTGACCGCCTGCATGATCTGAAACGCGGTGAGACGTGCCGGGTCACTGGTACGTTGCCGTTGGGATGGGGCTTTGGCGGAATACTGGCGTTTCTGCCCGCTTCGACCGCGATTTCGCTGGCGCCCTTTGGTGTTACGGCGGGGTTGTGAGGTGTCGTCTGCCAAACCTTCGTCCTTCTTACCGGGTGAATTCGTCAGGATGCGTGACCGAGGTTTGCATGCGTAGGGTGTTTTCTACGCCGCGCGCCCAGTCGATGGCTCGCATCATTTTCTTCCCGGATGGCTGTACTTCGATCAGTTCGATGACTCCATCTTGACATACCAACAACACCCGATCGGATTCGAGGATGAATTCTCCTGGTTGCTTCGACGTTTCGACAGCCTCGCTGACGGGTCGGGCGCGACCGATCTTGAATCGGGCAGCTTGGGTGCCACCCAGTTCCAGTATCCCCCATGCACCGGGTGCCGGGGAGGCTCCGTTAATGAGGCCTCGCACCGCTTCTGCCGGTTGTGCCGGATCAATTTTCACTAACCGGCTTGTCAGTTTGGGTGCCCAGGTTGGTTCTCCGCTTTGTGGGGTCGCCTCAGCAGTGCCTGCTTGAATATCGGACAGGGTCCTACTCAGAAGTGCTGCCCCGTCGTCGGCCAGATCGGCGAGGACTTCGCCAGCGGTTTCGTCCGGGGTGAGCTTTCTGGTCATTGTGGAGTACACCGGTCCGGTGTCTAGATCGGCTTCAAGCTGGAAGACCGCCGCCCCGGTACAGGTTTCCTGGTTGATGATGGCCCATTGAACCGGAGCAGCGCCCCGGTAGGCGGGTAAGAGTGAAAAGTGTAGATTCACCCAGCCTTTTGGCAGTAAATCCAGCGCATGCTGCGGCAGGAGGCCTCCGTAGGCTACGACCGCGCCGATATCGGGCTTGAGTGCTGCGATCTCCTTGATGGTCTGGTCGCCAGCTTCGCCGGTCAGGCTGTCGGCTTTGATAACTGGCAGTCCAAGTTCCACCGCTCGTGCAGCAACCGGTGACGGGGTCAGAATCCGCTTCCGTCCGATTTTGGCGTCGGTTCGCGTCAGGACGCCCACCACCTGGTGACCTTCTTTGATGAGCGCATTGAGCGCTGGAATGGCCGGCTCGGGTGTCCCCGCAAAAAGAATTCTCATGAATGTCCTTTGCTCCTGGTTGAACGAAGTGTTGCACCGGCCCCGAATGTGGAGCTGAGCTCAGAGGCGCGTTGAGCGTTGATGCGTTCTGTCGCTTTGACAAATGCCGGTGAGGCCATTGTGCGGCGCGCATGCCGAAACTGGTCACCTTCGAGCCGATCAACGAAGAGGTAACCGTTCAGGTGATCGACTTCGTGCTGGAGCATGCGTGCAAAGAGGGCTTCACCTTCGTATTCGACAGGCTGGCCGTCGTAGTCGACTCCGCTGACTTTGGCATATTGGGCCCGCGGCGGTGTGTAATACAACTCGGGCACCGAGAGGCAACCCTCTTTGGGTTCATGTTGTTCGGCACCCCAGGTTTCAAGGACGGGGTTGATGACGTGACCTTGACGGTCATCGAGGTTGAACACGAAGACTGCCTGGCCGATGCCGACCTGTGGGGCAGCAAGCCCGACCCCTTGCACGGTTTCCATAGTCTTGTGCATCGAGTCGATCAGACGGCGAAGGCTGGCGGAACCGAAACGACTGGCCTCAACGGGTGCTGTTTTGCCGCGCAAGATGGGGTCGGGAACGGTCCTGATGGTTAAAATACTCACAGGATTACATTACCTAAGCTTCTTCACAATTGCTGTGGAGCCATGATCGGTGGACCCAGTGGCTGTAGCGGTTTGGGTGCCGCATCGACTGCCTGTTGGTATTGCCATACTTGACGGAGTGCCCAAAATTTCTGCCAGTACTGGGGCAGGGTTTGCGGATTCGCTTGATACGCGACGACTTCGGTTTCGCCGATGGCAACACCCAGGAGCATGGCATCCTTGCCATAGGCCCATGGTTCCCACGTGCCCGCTTCGGCATCTACGAGAGATTCTTCGGCTTTATAGCCTGCGGCCAGTTGCATCACCACATTGTCATTGAGAGATTTCACACGACCTGAGCGGTCGGTTCCGCGCGTTTTGAAGTCAATCAAACAGAGCCGTCCACCAATTTCTGCGACCAAATCGAGTGTGCCTGCATATCCGACGGAATGATTCCACACAGTGATTTCGGCAGCTAGGGGTTTCACTTGGAAGTTCTGCCACCATTCGTCAAAACGATCGGCGAAGGCGACTTCGTGATGTTGGGCGAGCGTCTCACGGGCCTCTGCCATCGTGTGCGGCATACCCAAGCTACGGAGCGCAACCTGTTCAGCGTAGTTGTGGACTCGGTCACCTCGGGCTGCTGCCTCATCACGAAACCGTGCTGCAGCGTCGTTGCATTGACGTGCCAGTGTTTTGAGTTTTGCCGGAGAACCGACCGCTTCCGCCAAGCGACTATCCGTAATCAGACTTGTGGTTGCCATGTGGCTGGCCCAACCGGTCAGATCCATGGCTTGCTGTGCAATCACCGTGGTAATTGACGGAACTTCAGGTAACCCCGTCAGAGATCGGGAATACATTCTTCCGGCATCGGTTTGGTGAGCAAGCTGTGGTTGTGTCATGGCTCCATTATGGTCCATCCCTAGGACGCGCTAAGCATTTTTTATTCGACACCTCTGACACGGGAGAGTCTGATTTGCGCTTTTGAAAATCTTTTGGGTATAGTTCTAATCTGTTGGACACACGGTGAACAAACATAAAACAGTTTTTCATCAATGTTCTGCGGATGTAGCTCAGCTGGCTAGAGCACCACCTTGCCAAGGTGGGGGTCGCGGGTTCGAATCCCGTCATCCGCTCGCAACACCCTCAGGGTGGGGTGGCCGAGTGGTGAGGCAGCGGCCTGCAAAGCCGCGTACGCGG
>DATBUK010000068.1:0-43696 GCA_036516155.1 Yaniella sp. | reverse complement strand
GTTTTGAAATCTCTGGGCGGTATCGGCGCCATCATTCTTGGTGTCGTGGCGATCTTAGTATCCGTAGGACTGCAGACAATCTGGGCGCCACCAGCCGAGTTCAATGCGACCACGCAAGACGTCCAAGAGGCTCCGCTGACCATCGTCACCGACGGTATTGACGTCGATCCGGACGATGCCATCGAGTACACCGTCGCTGGCGAAGGGGAGTTCACCCTCATGTATGGGCAGCTGCGCGATATTGAAGCCTGGGTGGCCGATGCGGCGCATAACCGGATTGATGGGGTCAACACCGATGTGCCCCGCGGCGAGGATCCCACGATGGAGGTCACCCACGTCGACGGGGAGACAGATGTACCCAACCCGGTCAATTCTGACCTGTGGTTAGCCACTCAAGAAGTCACCGACGAGGTCACGCAGCGTTGGACCAGCAGTGACGCCGGTGACTGGGCGCTGCTCATTGCGGCTGACGGTACCGCGCCTGCACCGACAGATTTCAGCGTCAGCTGGGTCAACGTCGAGCCCGACTCACCCTGGATCACACCGTTGATGATCGCCGGGATCGCGCTGATCCTCCTTGGCCTCGGATTGCTCATCTGGCGGTTCATTGAGTTCCGGCGTCGCGCTAAGCGGACCTCGGGACGGCGCGCCGCGGTTCGCAGCGATTACACAGGACTGACCGCCGCCGATGTCATGGCTGACACCGATTCTTCGCGCGAGACGATGAGCCTACAACAGGTCGACGCCGGTCAGCCCGTCGCGACCCACGAGACGGAACTACCGACCGAAGTCGTCGGGGTCGTTGATGCCGATGCTGAACCGGGGGAGCCCACGGCAACGGAGGCTACCAACGAGGATCAGGATGACAGCCCAGATGACGATGATTTCGATGCGCCACCTCCGCAACGTCCGGCAGATGACGAAACGACGCCAGCCCCAGAAGATGACGACGACAACCGAGACAGCGGGTTCTTACGCCGCACCATCACCGCACTGACTGCATTGGGACTGGCTGCGGGACTGGGCATCGGCCCGGCCCATGCGGAAACCACGACCCCAGAAGAGGACATCGAAGAACAAGTCGATGAGGAACAGGTCGAAGAAGACGTCGATGCCGAAGAGTCTGAAACCTTCCCCGTGGTGGTGGAACCGCAGCTTGATCGCATCATCGATGCCGTGGTCTCTGCGGTGCAGCGTGGCGATGAGAATCTCGATGCCGATGAGTTGACCGACCGCGTCACCGGCCAAGCACTGCGGGTGCGAGAGGATTCCTACCGCAACGTCTCCATTGACGATGAGTACCCGCCCCGTGACCCGATTTCCTCAGAGGAGATCCTTGCCGCCTGGATGACGCGAGATGCGGCATTCCCCCGCACCCTCTATGCGGTCACCGCTGATGCAGAAGGTGTTGAAACTCAACTGTTGGTCCTACGGCAGGAAGACCCACGCTCGCAGTACCAGCTGATCAGCAACGCCCCCTTTGTGCCGGGTGCTGAGATCCCGGCCGGCAGCCTAGCCGATGATGAAGTCACAGAGCTTGGCAGGGATGACGCCGACGGTCTGGTGATGTCCCCCAATGAGGCCATCGACACGGTAGCGAACTATCTGACCGATCCAGATGCTGACGCACCGGTAGCCGAGAGCCAGTGGATCGAGCAGATCCATGAGTATCAGGCAGAACTTGAAGAAGAACACGGCGAACACGACACCGAGGTGAGCATTACGCGCACCGTCTTCGATGATTCGGTCAACACAGTGCGTCTCCAGGATGGCTCAGCCCTGGTCTTCGGTGCGATGAACGCGCTGGAATCGCTGACCCCGGATGAAGATGCGACCGTGACACTGACCGATCTGACCCGCGAAATTGGCGAATTTGGTTCAGCAGAAGCCGAAGATCAGGTCCGCATCCGATACCGGGAACAGTTTGCCCTGCATGTGCCAGCCGATGGTGAGGTTTCGCTGGTTGGGTATGAGACTACACTCTCTACGGTTGAGTGACCCGGCCGCTAGACTGGATTGTAAAGCCATGAGCGATGTCTGAGAAGAAGAGGATTATGACGCAACAGCCTGACAATACACCCCAGCGTGACTCGACCCCGGCGCACTCTCGCGACGGGATTGACCTGTCACAGATCCCATCACAGTCAGCGGGCCAAGGCGGGTCCGAACAATCTTGGGTGCTCGACAACGTCGACCAGCAGTCGTTGCAGACGCTATTACAGCATGCGGCAAGTGTGCCTCTGATCATCCACTTGGCAGCGCCCTCCAACCCTGCCTCGGGACAAATCGACGCGGTGCTGCAACCGGCGATCGATGCTCGCGCCGGACGCATGGTCATGGGACGTATTAACACTGAGCAGTATCCACAACTGCTCCAAATGTTCGGTGTGCCCTCGGCCCCCATGGTCATTGCCCTGATGGGTCAGCAGGCGCTCCCGCTGTTCAATGAACCGGTCGGAGCCGATCAGCTCGAAAAACTGCTGGACGAAATTAACGCCTCAGCAGTCCAAGCCGGAATGGCAGGTACCGTGCCACCGCTTGTTGAAGCCACTGATGCCGAGGGTGACGCCGTGTTGCCGCCTCTGCACCAGGAAGCCGCAGATGCCCTACAAGCCGGCGATTACGACGGCGCAATTGCTGCCTACGATAAAGCACTGGCGGAGAATCCGCAGGATGACGCAGCCATTGCCGGCAAAGCTCAAGTTGCTTTGATGCAGCGTACCAAGGACGTCGATGCCCACCAGGTTCGGGCGAATGCGGCAGATCACCCCGACGATGTGCACGCGCAGATTGCCGTTGCCGACCTCGATCTCTACGGCGGCCACGTTCAGGACGCTTTCGACCGGCTCGTGTCGTTTATCAGTCGCAGCGCAGGTGAAGATAAAGACACCGCCCGGAAGCACCTGCTTGAGCTGTACACCGTCGTTGGTGACCAGGATGAGCGTGTGGCAGCTTCGCGCCGTAAACTGGCTGCTGCGCTGTTCTAAACCGTCGGTGAATTCTGCTGATCCCCCGCAAAGCTGCAAGTTGCTTCGGCGGGGGATCCGTTTTTGAGCAAAAATTTTTCTACACTAGACCCCATGGTAGAAAAAACAGCGCTCCCGGATCCTAACTATGCCGTGGTTATCCGATCGCTTGGAAAACAGTTTGGCGAAAAGATCGCCGTCAACGGCATCGATCTGGATATCCCCGCCGGCTCGTTCTACGGATTCGTGGGACCCAATGGGGCCGGCAAAACCACCACCATGTCGATGATGACCGGGCTGTTGCGGCCCGATCACGGCCAAGTCTGGCTGCACGGGCATAACATGTGGGAAACGCCGCACGCGGCCAAAGCCATCTTGGGAGTGCTCGTCGACGGTGCGGTCGTGTTCCCGCGCCTGACCGGAGCACAATTGATTACCTACTCCGGGCTGTTGCGCGGGATGCATGCCGACGTCGTGGCCGAGCGCGTACCAGATCTTTTGCGTGTCATGGATCTGGAAGAAGCCGCCAACAAAATGGTCGCCGATTATTCAGCGGGGATGACCAAAAAGATTGAGCTGGCCGCCGCGATGATTCACTCACCCCACGTGTTGATTTTGGACGAACCATTTGAAGCAGTAGATCCCGTCTCCTCAGCGCGAATTCGTGCGATCCTCAACGACTATGTCGCCTCCGGTGGCACAGTCATGATCTCATCGCACGTGATGGACCTGGTCGAACGGATGTGTGACCATGTCGCGGTCATCGACCGCGGTGAAGTCCTGGCCTCGGGCCCGATGGCTGATGTGACCGGCGGCATGTCCTTAGAAGACCGGTTCGTGTCCATGGTCGCAAGCGACCACACCGGGGAAGGACTCTCATGGTTTCACACCTAATCCGGCTGCGCTACCGACTCATGTGGAATGGGCTGCGCAGGTCGGTCGGAGCCATCATCGGGGCGATCTTTTCCGTGCTGGGCTATCTGTATATGATCGCTATCGCCTATATCGCAGCAGTGGTTGCCGGCATCACACCCGTCGCCGAGCTCGACTACTCCGTCAGAGGCGCCATCCTCGTGCTTGTCACCGGTGCCGCGTTACTGATTTGGCTATTCGGCCCTATCCTCATCGCGGCGACAAACCCCTTGACAAACCCGAAGAATTTCTTGCCCTTTGCCATCCCGAATCGGCAGTTCATCTCCGGTGTCCTGCTGGGCGGTCTGGTAGCACCCACCGGCATCGGCACACTGGTACTGTTTGCGACCGGAGCTGTCGTGTGGGGTTGGCATCCAGGTGCCATCGCGGCCGGTGTGGTGGCTGCACTCATCGGCACGCTGATCTGCGTGACCGCCATGCACGTCTTTGTTGGTTTGCTGACCAATATCATCTCGAAGCGTGCGGTCCGAGACGCGATCCAACTCATCGTGCTTGTGCCGCTGATGCTCAGTGGGTTCGCCGTGATGGGTGCGGTTGAAACCATGCAACAGCTGTGGGACATCCTGCCAACCATCGCGACCTGGGTGGCCTTTACGCCCGCCGGTTACCTCGGGCTGCCCTGGTTCGTCGCCCAGGGCCAATGGGGCCTGGCCGCCCTCCATCTGGTTGTCATGCTGGGATATCTCGTCACCCTGGTGTTTGCCTACGATGCGATCATCCGTCGGGCCACCCGGACCGCGGGTGCGGCTGAAACAAGCCAACGGGAACAGTCCGGGCTGGGGCTGATCGGTCGGGCAAAAACACCGATGCAAGCCGTGTGGGCACGTTCGCTGCTCTACTGGTTCAAAGACCCCCGCTACGCCGCAAGCGTGGTCGTGGTCATGGTGTTCATCCTGTTCGGCATCTTAGAAACCACCATTTTGGACATCGATTTCTTATCCGGACTGATTAAAGTGCTCCCGGCACTGATCGCCTATATGCTGGCGTTTTCGATCTCGGCCGACCTGGCCTACGATTCGACCGGATTTTCGCTGCACATCACCACCGGAGTACGTGGTGTCGACGATCGACTCGGGCGGATTTTAGCGCTGTTGACTTGGGCGCTGCCACTGGTCGTGGTGCTCACTGTGGCGATGACTGTCGCCGAGGGAGTGGTCGACCAGCTACCCGCCTGGCTTGGCTTGAGCGTCGGCATCCTGCTGGTGGGTGTCGCACTGTCTGCAGTGATCTCAGCACGTTACATTTATCCGGTACCACCACCTGGCACATCGGTCATGGCCTCACCAGAAGGTGGTATGGGGCGCACGATGCTGGTCCAAATGCTGGGCATGGCAGCACAGATGACGTTATCGGCCCCGGTCATTGTGCCCGCGGTGGTGGCAGTTGTGACCGACAGTCAGCTGTGGGGCATCATCACCCTAGCGGCCGGAGTACTGTATGGCCTCGGACTGCTCTGGGCCGGAGTGCGATTGGGTGCTAAATGGTACGAGCGTGCACTGCCTGAAACGTATCAATCCATCGTCAAGGTCACCGCGCTATACTAACCACACACAGTCTGTCGCGGACCCGAGAGGTCGCCACAACCGACTACAATGGAAGGCATGAATCAGATGAACTCCGTGTACGCCTCGTCCACTGATTACGATCCGCACGAAGACACCAACGGTGGCGGTACCGGTGTGCTCGAGCGCGAAGAACAACGTCAAGCCACTGAGCCTGGTGACCACGAACGCTTCAAGCACTTCGTGCAAAAAGACAAGCTCACTGAAGCCATGATCAATGGCACGCCTGTCGTTGCGCTGTGCGGAAAAGTTTGGGTGCCCTCCCGCGACCCAGAACGTTTCCCCATGTGCCCCTCCTGTCAGGAGATTTGGGACCAGTTAGAATCAGGTGAAGATTCCGGAGACTCCGGCAAAGGTGGCCGAGGCTTCTTCGGATTTGGTCGCAATAAATAACCACCCGTCACACAAATTTTGACCACCACATCCTGGTGGTCATTATTTGTTATGTCTGCAACATCGAAGCCTGAAGGAGGCTGTGTACTCACTCATGAGTGATGCGCTGTTTCATATCGGAGAAGATCTCCCACCTGCCCTACCAGAACGGGCCGCCTGGGGGACCGCGCCCAAACTTCGGCAATGGCAGCAAGAGGCCCTTGAACTGTATTTTTCGAAACCGCGCAAAGACTTCATGACGGTTGCAACTCCCGGTGCAGGTAAAACCACGTTTGCTCTCCGGGTGGCCAAGATGTTGTACGAATCCGGTGTCATCGCGCGCATCACCGTGGTCGCGCCGACGGAACACTTGAAAACGCAGTGGGCCGATTCTGCTGCCCGCATCGGACTGGCGATCGATCCGAACTTCAAAAACGCTGACGGCCGCCACGGATCCGAATACATGGGGGTCGCCGTCACCTACGCCCAGGTTGCCTCGAAACCGATTTTGCACCGCAACCGCACCGAAGCTGCCAAAACGTTGGTGATCTTGGACGAAGTCCACCACGGCGGCGATGCCCTGTCGTGGGGTGAGGCAATCCGTGAAGCGTTCGAACCCGCAACACGGCGGTTGTCACTGACCGGTACACCATTTCGGTCCGATGACGCGCAAATCCCCTTCGTTGAATACGTTGACGACGGGACCGGTGTGCTGCGCTCGAAAGCTGATTACACCTACGGGTACGGGCCAGCGTTGCGAGACCACGTGGTTCGCCCGGTGATCTTCATGGCCTACTCCGGTCACATGCGGTGGCAAACTTCGACCGGGGAAGTCATGGAAGCCCAATTGGGCGAAGCCGCGACCAAAGACATGACCGCAAGCGCCTGGCGCACAGCACTGAACCCGAAAGGCGAATGGATCCCGTCGGTGCTGAAAGCCGCAGACCTGCGCCTGACTGAAGTCCGACGCAATGTGCCAGACGCCGGGGGACTGGTCATTGCCACCGACCAAGAAGATGCGCGCGCCTATGCCAGCATCCTGGAGCGCATTTCAGGTGAGAAAGTCGTGACGGTCTTATCCGATGACCCCACGGCTTCATCGAAAATCGAAGAATTCTCCGAAGGCACCCAGCGGTGGATGGTCGCCGTTCGCATGGTGTCAGAAGGTGTCGACGTCCCACGTTTGTGCGTGGGCGTGTATGCCACCTCAACCTCCACACCACTGTTTTTCGCCCAGGCGGTCGGACGTTTCGTCCGCTCCAGGAGACGTGGCGAAACAGCGTCGGTGTTTCTCCCTTCGGTGCCTGTGCTCATGGAACTGGCCAATGAGATGGAAGAAGAGCGTGACCACGCCCTAGAAATCGATAACGGGGTCACGGTGGAAGACCTTGAAGACGCCCCCGAAGAAGACCTGCTGCGCGAAGCGAATCAGGAAGACAGCGCGTCGTCATCACTAACAGGTGCCAAGTTCGAAGCCCTTGAGTCCCAAGCACTGTTCGATAAGGTGCTCTTCGACGGTGGTGAATTTGGGACCGGCGGCGCGATCGGGTCCGAAGAAGAACTTGATTTCTTGGGAATCCCCGGACTGCTTGAACCCGAACAGGTCTCGACCCTGCTGAAACAGCGTCAGGCAGATCAACTGCGTCGTCAACCACGAGCCAAAGCGGATCCGAATGTCGTGGATCACCGCCAAATGAAAGAACTGCGCAAGAAATTGTCGTCGTCGGTGGCGGCGTGGTCGGCACGTTCTGGCACACCGCACGGGGTCATTCACAATAAACTTCGCGAAATCTCCGGCGGGCCTGCCGTGCCACAGGCCACCAAAGAACAGATCGAAAAACGTCTCGAAACGGTCCAGGGCTGGTTCGTCGGACGAAAGTAAGAAAGACCTCCGCCTTAACGACCGGTGCCGGTGCCCTACAGTGGACACCGGCACCGGTTCTACGTGGTCGTGTTCGTAAATAAACCTGGCAGCGCCGGGGCGCTTGGAGCGTATGACCGGAGTCAGGGCAAGCTACGCTCGATGGCGGCGATGATCTCAGGAGCGTCGGGCACCGTGCGGGATCGGAATCGCTGAACTTCGCCCGAAGGGGCAACCAGAAACTTCTCAAAGTTCCACTTCACTTTGCCCGCTTTGCCGCTGGCATCGGGAGTTTTCTTGAGTTCTGTGTATAAGGGATGCTCACGTCGACCGTTGACCCGGATGGGATTGAAAATCGGAAACGTGATGCCATAGGTGGTGGAACAGAACTCTTTGATGGCATCGTTGGACCGCAATTCCTGCATGAATTGGTTACTTGGGAACCCCAGCACCTGCAGCCCTCGGTCCTCATACTGACGTTGTAGCTTTTCTAGTGTCTCGTATTGCGGTGTTAGTCCACAGCGAGAAGCCACGTTAACAATCAGTAGTGCCTTGTCCCCGTACTCTGAAAGTGAAGTCTGTCTACCCTCCATGGTTTTGATTGGGATGTCATAAAGCTTCACTGGAGTAAAGCACCCTTCGCATGGTCAAAATGCTTAGTGAACAAACGCATCAGCGCCGGGCCATTCAGAGAGCATGACTCCGGCATCTTCCATTTCGTCCAGGGCGGCACTGACTGAATCAGGGGAGACCCCCACGGTCAGATTCGTGAGGACTCGTACCTCATAGCCGGCATCGGAGGCATCAATGGCGGTGGCCCGCACGCAGTGGTCGGTGGCGATGCCAACTACCGTGATGCGTTCAACGTTATGTTCGCGTAACCAGTCATCCATGGTAATTGAACTGTCGTCAGTTGCCGCTGCGGCGGCCGCGGTCGCACCGTAGGGTCCGGCAAGACCGTCCTGGCTTCGGACGATGTCTGGTTCACCCAGGACGCCGTCAAAGCCCGAGTAGCCGTCATTATATTGGCCCTTGAGGAATTCGGCGGCGATGGATTCGGTGTCTAAGTTTTCGTGGAGTTCCGCCCCCGGGGTTCCGGCCACACAGTGTACCGGCCACGTATTGTCGTAGTCCGGATCCTCCGAGAAGTGCGGGCCCGGGTCAATGTGCCAGTCACGGGTGGTTGCAACAACATGATATTTGTCACCGCACTGGTTGATATATTCGGTGATCAATGCAGCTGTTTTTGCCCCACCTTCAACGGCTAGGGACCCGCCTTCGCAAAAGTCCTGTTGGACGTCCACGATGATCAGAGCGTGCATGGTAAGGATTCCTTTGTGTTGGATGATATTGGCCGGTGAGGTAACCGGGAAGTCTAGTGTAGTTCAAATTCTGTCGGAATGGCGGGTTCACCATCTTGCAGCCGGCGCGCGCTAGGCGGCAACTCACTGACAGCCTGGTAGTGACGAGCCGCAGCCGCTGTGACCGCGGATGGGCCGGTGTGTGCAGTATCGATCACACCCTGATCCACGACCTTGGATAACAGGGGACGATGGTTGGCATCCCAGGATGGTTCACCGCCGGTGACGACCACTTCGGCTGCGGCCACCCCGTCGACCATCCGACGAGCAGCGTATTTGCGGCCGCCACGACTGGTCTTACCCTTGGCTTCTTTTTCGACATCAACCCAGTTGCCGTGAGCATCCTCACGAGTGGTCAGCTTATAGACCAGCGATGCTGTCGGGGCACCAGAACCAGTGACCAACTGGGTGCCGACGCCGTAAGAGTCGACCGGAGCAGAACGCAGCCCAGCAATGGCGTATTCATCAAGGTCGGATGTCACCACGATCCCGGTATTGGTATTGCCCAAGTCATCGAGGAGGCGGCGAGCGTGATGAGCTTCTTCTAACAGATCCCCCGAATCAATCCGGATAGCGGCCAGCTCTGGACCGGCAACCTCAACCGCATTACGAATCCCGGTCTCAATGTCGTAGGTATCAACTAGCAGAGACGTCTGCTTGCCCATCGCATCGACCTGGGCCTGGAACGCTGAGCGTTCGTCATCGTGCAGTAACGTGAACGAATGCGCTGCGGTCCCGGCGGTGGTGATGCCATAGCGGAGCCCGGCTGCCAAGTTCGAAGTCGAGTCAAAGCCCGCGATCGCGGCGGCTCGCGCTGCAGCAACGGCTGCTTCTTCATGCGCGCGACGCGACCCCATTTCAATACAGGGGCGCCCGCCGGCGGCTCGGGTCATCCGCGAGGCTGCCGAGGCGACAGCGGTGTCATAGTTGTGTACCGACAGCAGATAGGTCTCCAGGACTACGGCTTCGGCAAAGGTTGCTTCAACCTGCATGATCGGGGAATTCGGAAAGTAGGGTTCACCTTCGGCATAGGCGTAAATATCGCCGGTAAACCGATACTGCGACAACCAGTTGAGGGTGTCTTCGGATACCACGTGGTGGTCTGACAGAAACCCGAGGTGGTCGTCATCGAACCGGAAATCCGCTAAACCTTCAAGGAACCTTCCCTGACCTGCGCTGACACCGTATCTTCGCCCGGTCGGGAGCCTGCGGGCGAATAACTCAAAGACCGCTTTGCGATCGGCGGTACCGGCTTTCCGTGCCGCATCCACCATGGTTAGTTCGTAGTGGTCGGTATAAAACGAAGTGGGGCCATTGCCACGTTGTGCGTTACTCACGCATCCCACACTAGCCCGTTGTACGGGTGGAGAACACATTTTGGCCCAGCCAACAACGAATTAGCTCACGCGAGCTCAACTTGTTGCCTAGAATATGGATCATGTCCGTTACAAGTGCTGTTGATGTCGACCCAGATATAGCCGTCGAGGAGCTCTCCGCTACCACAGAGCCCTGGCGAGTGATTGTCTGGAATGACCCGGTCAACCTGATGAGCTACGTGACCTATGTGTTTCGTAGCTATTTTGGGTTCTCCTCATCGGTAGCTCATCGACTCATGATGCAGGTGCACACCGAGGGCAAAGCCGTGGTAGCTCAAGGGACCAAAGAAGAAGCCGAACGCCACGTTGCCGCAATGCACGGGTACGGTTTGTGGGCGACCTACGAGCAGAACAACTAAAGGATGTACGTTCCGAAACCTCATGGCACTAGCATTTAAATCCACGTTGCGCGGGTACTCCGCCTATCTTGAAAAACCTGAGCGCCAGATTCTGCGCTCGCTGTTCTCCGATGTTCTGACCCTGCTGGGCGGAGTGAGCCCGGCCGATGAGCCCCTCGAAGAAGATAAGCCGAGATTTTTTGATCGGTTCCGTCCGGCCGCTGAAACCGCGCACCTGCCGGAGGCTCCAGCCGAAGAACAGAATTCACTCACAGATGCGGCATTCTGGGATTTGGTCGGGACGCTGACCGACGATGAGGTGCATGTGGATCTCACCGATCCGGCGGTCAAACGGTTACTGCCCGATGGGCGGTCGGGGCCCGACGAGGAGTCGGGGTCAGAGCAGTTTCGTCAGCTATCGCAAGACGATATCCGCCAAGAAAAGATTGCCGATCTGCAGCGGTCGTATGCACTGTTGCAATCCGGATCGCTGATGCTGTCCCAAAAGGAAGCCGAAGCGTTTAGTCGTGCACTGAATCAGGTGCGGTTGGTGTTATCGTCGCGGTTGAACATTGAAACTGAACGCGATGCCGAACGCGTCCACAAGATCGGCTCGGTCGAACAGGCTACCGACGTGGAAAGTTACATGGCGTTGTTGTACAACTTTGTGTCTTGGCTGCAAGAGTCGTTGATGCAGGCATTGATCGGAGATTTATCGTGACCAAGCCGAACCCCCAAGCACCCATCGGAATCTTTGATTCAGGGGTAGGCGGGCTGACCGTGGCGCGTGCCGTCATTGACCAATTGCCCGATGAAGATATCGTCTACGTCGGCGATACCGCAAATTCCCCCTACGGTCCCAAACCCATTGCCCAGGTGCGCAGGCTTGCGCTAAGCGTCATGGATGAACTCGTCGACGCCGGTGTTAAGCTGCTCGTTATTGCGTGTAACTCGGCCACCGCAGCGGTGTTGCGTGATGCCCGAGAGCGTTACACGAAGGCCTACGGCATTCCGGTGGTCGAAGTGATCCAGCCGGCAGTCCAACGCGCTGTGACCTCGACCCAAAACGGCAAGGTCGGGGTCATCGGCACCGAGGCCACCATTTCCTCGAAGGCCTACGAGGACATGTTCGCAGCCGCTCCGCAATTAGAGATCACCGCGTCGTCGGCCCCACGGTTTGTGGAATTTGTCGAACGGGGGGTCACCACCGGAGACGAGCTGATCGCCGTGGCTGAAGAGTATCTGGCGCCGTTCAAGGCCGCCGACGTTGACACCTTGATTCTGGGCTGTACTCACTACCCGTTACTGGCCGGAGTGATCAGTTATGTCATGGGGGAGTCGGTGAACTTAGTCACATCCTCGGAGTCGACGGCGCGTGCGGTCTATCGCGAATTAGTACGTCACGGATTGGAGAACCCGGCCGGTGCGACCGGTCACGCTCCGCCTGCGAACTCGCGGCATCAGTTTATGTCGACCGGTGACCCGGGCAGTTTTGCCCAGCTGGCGCAGCGCTTTTTGGGCCCTGAGGTCGGTGGCGTAACGCAGATTCGTACGGTCGCTGAGCAATTCCCGACCGGTACACTGTCGGTAATCAGTGACCCCACCAGTCAAACCGCAGCACGCTAGCGCAAAGGAATCGAGGACATGCAGCTCACCATCATCGGCGCGTCCGGTTCATTCCCCGGTCCGGGCTCTCCAGCCTCGTGCTATCTGGTGTCAGCCAACGGGGTCGATGAACACGGTGAGCCCAAAACGTGGCGCATCATCCTCGACATGGGCAACGGAGCGTTAGGCACGCTACAACGTTACGTGGCGCTCGAAGACATTGACACGATCCTGCTGTCGCACTTACATCCCGATCACTTCATGGATCTGTGTGGGCTCCACGTCGTCGTCCGGTGGAATCCCAATGGCTGGGACGTCGGGCGCATTCCGGTATACGGGCCGCAAGGCACCGCCGATCGGATTGCTATCGCCTACGGGATGGACCCCGACCCGGGCATGCACCCGGATTTCGACTTCCGCGAGTGGCAAGTCCGTCAGCCTGTGACCATCGGCCCGTTCACCGTCACGCCCTACCCGGTCCGTCATCCGATTGACGAGGCGTATGCACTGCGCGTCGAAGCCACCGAATCGACCCCGACCGGGGACCAAACGTCGGTGCTGACCTATTCGGGTGATACCGATACCGCACCGGGGTTGGTCGAAGCCGCCGAAGGCAGTGATCTGTTTCTCTGCGAAGCAGCATTCCACGAGGGCCGTGATGATGCCATTGACGGGGTACACCTGACCGGCAAACGTGCCGGCGAAATGGCCACCGCCGCCGGGGCCGGCCGACTGCTGTTGACCCACATCCCGGTGTGGAATGATCCACTGGTGACCGCTCAAGAAGCTCGCACCACGTATGATGGACAACTGGCCGTCGCCGTTTCCGGCGTCACCTACACCGTCTAAAGGAGCAGGATTGTTCACTCGTGCCGATGACCGCAGCGTCTCCCAACTGCGCGATGTCACCATCGAAACCGGTTGGTCAGCCCACGCCGAAGGTTCAGCCATCGTTCGCTTTGGCGACACCAAAGTGCTGTGCACCGCCAGTTTCACCCAGGGTGTGCCACGCTGGCTCAAAGGCAAAAACCGCGGCTGGGTCACCGCCGAATACGCCATGCTGCCCCGGGCGACGGGGGAACGCACCGGACGCGAGTCCGTGCGCGGCAAGGTCTCCGGTCGCACCCAAGAAATCTCGCGGCTGATCGGACGCAGTCTGCGTGCTGTCGTCGATACCAAAGCACTGGGGGAGAACACCATCGTCGTGGACTGTGACGTCATCCAGGCCGACGGTGGGACTCGCACCGCCGCAATTACCGGTGCCTGGGTTGCCTTAGCACAGGCCATCGAATGGGCACGGGAACAACGCATCATCCGCTCCACCTCCAAGCCGCTGAGCGGTTCGGTAGCGGCCGTGTCTGTCGGTATGATCGACGGGACAGCCGTGCTAGACCTGCCCTATGAAGAAGACGTCCGTGCCGATACCGACATGAACGTCGTGACCACCGGTGACGGCGAGTTCATCGAAATTCAAGGCACCGCCGAAGAACAACCGTTCAGCCGGGCCCAACTGGATCAAATGCTCGACCTGGCCGTATCGGGGACTGCACAACTGACCGACATCCAACACGCTGCCCTGGCCACTGAGGCCTCAGCAACAGCTGAACAGAAGTGACGCCCGTGGATCCTGTGATTGTGCTGGCCTCAAATAATGCTGGCAAACTGACCGAATTGCGCGCGATCCTGACCGAAGCGATCCCGAGCCTTGCTCCCGAACAAATCGTTGATGCCGCGACCGTCAACGCCCCCGATGTGGTTGAAGACGGCGTGACGTTTGAGGCCAATGCTCTGAAAAAGGCCACCCAGACGGCACAAGCCACCGGCCTGATCGCCGTGGCAGATGATTCCGGGCTGGCCGTCGACGTCATGCACGGCGCTCCCGGGATCTTCTCGGCCCGCTGGGCCGGCAAACACGGCGATGACCAGGCCAACATGGACTTACTTCTGGCCCAGCTGTCGGATATCGACGCTGCACACCGAGGTGCATCCTTCGTGTGTGCCGCAGCATTTGCGACCCCTGATGGGGCAACCCGCCACGTTGAGATCGGCAAGCTGACCGGCGATTTGACGTTCGAACCCCGCGGCGAGCACGGTTTTGGCTACGACCCGATCGTGGAAATCCCGTACCTGGGCAAAACCGCTGCTGAGCTTGACCCAGAGACGAAAAATGCGATCTCGCACCGCGGGAAAGCTTTTCGTGCGCTGGCACCGATCCTGGCAGGTGTGTTAGACCAGGCATGAATTTCACCGCCATTGACTTCGAAACCGCCAATGGGTTTCGCGGCTCGGCCTGCGCCATTGGCGCGGTCAAAATCCGCGACGGCCAGATTGCCGACACCCACTACACTCTGCTGCAACCCCCGCGCGGCTTTGACCGATTCGACCCACGCAACGTCGCGATTCACGGCATCACGCCAGAGGATGTGGCGACCGCACCGAGTTTTGCCGACCACTTCGACACCTTCCGCGCCTTTGTTGGCGACGACGTCATGGTCGCCCACAACGCAAACTTCGACATCGGGGTCATTGAGTCCGGGCTCGAAGTCTCGCACCGGCCCATTCCCCACATGGAGTTTGCGTGCACGTTGACCATGTCGCGCAAGACCTACCGGCTGGCCTCCCATGCGCTCCCATCGGCTGCCGCTGAGGCCGGCTACGTGCTGGACCAGCATCACAACGCATTAGCTGATGCCAAAGCTGCCGCGGCGATCGTCGTGGATGCAGCCAAACGATGGGGTGTGACAAACTTTGCCGCGCTGCTCGACGCCTGCGGGATGCAACGTCGGATCGTGCAGCCACGCGAGGCCGGGACCCAATTATCGCGGCCCACCCGTCATGCGATGACTATGCCCGGGATATTTGACGCCAACAACGGCGCGGTTTCTGCCGACCAGCTGCCTGATCTGATTCGCTGGCCCAATGAGGGCACCAATCCACCCGCCAACGCGAATGCTGACCCGCGCCACCCGCTGTATGGTCACCGCGTGGTCTTCACCGGCATGCTGGGCCTGTCGCGTCAGGATGCCAAGAATAAAGCCGCCGCACATGGCGCTCACACGCAATCCAGAATTGTCGCCTCAACGACGATGGTCGTCATTGGCGATGGCATCCGGCCTGAAGATCTCACCGATATCGAGCACAACCCGAAACTGCAGCAGCGCAAAATGCGTGACGTGGTGCAGCGGCGTCAGAAGGGTCAGGACATCGTCTTAGTGACCGAGCCGGAATTTCTCCACATGCTCAACATCAACTGGCCCCACGCCAGTGTTGTCTAGCGGCTCGACCGTTACGGCGAGACAATCATCGATTCGAGACGGGAATAGCTGTTCTCCATACCGGCCACCATGCCGGTATCGATGACCACGTCTCGAAGTTCCGCAGTCGGGTACGTGATGACGACGGTCAGTAAGGTCCCGTGGCTGACTGGAACCAGAGTGAGCTCGTTCGTCGTGCACGGCCCTTCGACCCCGATCATCTGTTCGGTGGTCAGCTCATAATGTGGCGGATCAGAAGCTAGCAGTTCGCCGGTAAAACCAAACCGGTCAGTACCTTCTTCCGTCTCCCACTCGTAACGGTAGCTGTCACCGACATGCTCGGCGATCTCGCACACGGTCATGACCCACCCATCAGGCCCCAGCATCCATTGTCGCACCAGCTCTGTTGAGCGATGGGCCGCCCACACCTTGTCGATCGGTGCCCGAATGACCCGACTGACGCGGATCGTCGTGTCGGTCAAATACGATAATTCGGCAATATGGCTGGCCGAATAGGTGGACTCATCTGTGACGACGCCATCAATTTGATTCATCGCCTCGCGCGTGCCGTCTAGCATCTGCATGGCTAACAGCTGTTCGAGTTCTTCGGCTGAACTGAAATACGTCGTGGCAGTCAGCATCGACCCCAGAGTCGTTTCCTCAAAGGTAAACACCAGACGCACGGTGGGCATATTCGTGTCAGGCTGGCCGTCTGGCTGCGCGAACCCATCGATGAGCTCGAATTCATAGGGTGGGGCCACGCGGAGGATTTCCCAATATCCGGCAGATTGCTCCCCATCGGGTCCGGTCATGTGATAGGCCGATTTGCCCCCGGGATACATGCCGTGGCGGGTGAACGTGGCCGGCCAGCCGGGCGGTCCCCAAAATGCTTCTAATTGTCGCGGATCCTGATAAGCGTCCCAAAGCCGGTGCACTGGCACGGGAAAATCCGCCACGATCGTGACGGTCAGCGCATCGGTGTCGGTGGTGATGGATCTGATCGTCATAGCGAAACCTTCCTGGCAGGCAGGTATCGTGTGTGAGCACCGTGACTGGGCGACAGGTTCTGGTTTCAACACAGCGAACCGATGATTTTGACGGTACGCCGAGAGCCTCAGACCGTCAAGAGCCTCGAAGACCCGGGCACTGTGATGCTCGTTTGCGGGTGCTCATCGGTTTGCCCGCTAGACCTAGGAGCCAAATTCCTGAGTGTCTTGGGTGACGTCTCATGATGAGCGGAAGTTGATGCACATGTATGACCAAAACTCTCGGTTTCAATGGGATTTCAAGTTCCTGTATTACCGTTTAGTAACTAGGGTGAGAGAAATTAGGCCAGTCTGACATGGGACGATACGCGGCCGGTTGATATGGGGGATGAAAAGGGGCGCTAGCCGGCTCAAACGCGTTATGAGTCCGTAACCTAGTTGAGGAGTTCCAGTTGGAGGCAGAAAACGCCATAAAAGGTCCCTCGCGGAACTTCTCCGACACGTTCGACGACACAGACAGGCACCACTCCATGCCACGATTAGAACTCACCATCCAGAGGATAGCGTCCACGACAACGCTCACGAGTCGCGTATCTGACGCACTGTGTGCACCAGGTGGTGAAGCATAGTGCTGACTGATATCGCAATCACAGTCACCCCGGCGGTTACTGTCCTTCAGGACACTAGCCGCTTTTTATTGACCATTGGCGTCGGACTTTTCGTTGCATACCTTGTGCTCATCATCGGCGCCAACTCCGTGGGATTCTTGCACCGCCACATCGCCACCGTTCTGCGTGGTAATGACGGCAAGAGACTCACCGGTTCACAGCCGAGCCAGTCGCAGCAGGTGCGCGGTGCTGAACTCTCCCGCGTCTTGGAGAGGGAAGCCCGATGATCCACCTGTTCGGCTATAACATCGACCTCATTCTCATCATTGCCCTGGTGCTGATTCTCGGCGGCGTCGTCTACAGTCTGATGCTGTTTGTCCTTTCGCGGTTTGAGCCAAAGGCCACCAAGACGCCATTGCCAACCGACCTGATGACCGCACCCGAAGACCGCGATGTCGTCTTTCTGATCCCGTGTTTGAATGAAGAGGAAGTGATCAGCGCCAGCCTGGACCGACTGACCGCCCTGAACCACGACAAAATCCACATCCTTGTCATCGACGACGGTTCCGACGATGCCACAGCAGAACTTGTGCTGCGCAACCCAGATCCACGAGTCAAACTGCTCCAGCGCACTCTTCCGAATGCCCGTCAAGGCAAAGGGGAGGCGCTCAACGCGGCGGTACAACACATTCGCAACGGAGCGCTGGGACCAGACTTTGATCCCGTCAGCGCGATCGCCGTCGTCGTCGATGCCGATGGGCGCCTTGAACCACACGTCCTCGATGTCGTCCTGCCGAACTTCAATGACCCGCAGCTCGGTGGCGTCCAAATCGGCGTTCGGATCAACAATCGCAGCACGAACCTGCTGGCACGGATGCAAGACCTCGAATTCGTGCTCTACACCCGGATCTTCCAACGCGGCCGCCGCCATCTTGGCTCGGTCGGACTGGGTGGTAACGGCCAGTTCGTGCGTTTCACCGCCCTGAACAGTCTCGGCGTCAAACCCTGGACTGATTCGCTGGCCGAAGACCTCGACCTGGGGATCCGGCTGATGCTCGCCGGATGGAACACCGAATTCTGCTCAGAAACCTCCGTCCATCAGCAAGGCCTGGTTGATATCAAACGTTGGGTTAAACAGCGTACCCGCTGGTTCCAGGGCCACCTGCAATCCTGGGAGCTCATGCCCTGGGTGCTTGGGACGCTTCGCGGCAAACGTCGCTTGGACCTGGGCTACCACATCACCAGCCCCTATCTGCTGCTCGTCGCGTCGTTATTCACCATCGCCTTTGGACTATGGATCGTTGATCTAGGAGTCAGCCTGGCAACCGGCAGTCTCGCATTTTCCACCTGGTGGATCTCGGCCTATCTCATCGCGTTCGGTCCGATCCTGCTCTTCGGAACCATTTACTGGCGAGAAGAGCGCTATCTGGGGATCAACCTGATCCAGGCCATCCTGATCTTCCACCTCTTCGCGCTGTACTCAACCCTGTGGTATCTGGCAGGATGGCGTGCCGCCTACCGGATGCTGCTAGGCCGAACCGGTTGGGCTAAGACTGACCGAATGAAGGAACCACCTAAAGGCTCCGCCGATGCCATCACGGGTGAACCGAAACTTGTCTAAGACAATGATCAGTTGGGTACTCGGAGTCGGTATCGTCATCGCCCTGGGACTTGGATGGTTGCTCATGTCCAACACCTCGGCCGCCAACTGGGAACAAGGTAGCACCTACGGTGCCTGGACCGTGCGCTACACCGGTTATGGCCTTGTCGAATCCGACGGCGAGCGGATCACCTTGGAACCCAACGAAGCAGCCGACCATGACATCACCCACGGCGGACTGGTCCACACGACCGGGCAGTGCCGCGATGCTGACTTCTCCGTGAGCCTGAACACCGAATCTCAGGTGCGCCAGGGGGACCCCAACACGTGGGAAGTCGGCTGGGTGCTGTGGAACTTCCAATCCGATACGCAGTTTTACGCGGTTGCGTTAAAACCAAACGGGTGGGAAATCACCAAACAAGACCCCGACTACGAGGGCAACCAACGCTTCATCGCCACGGGCTCCACCCCAACCTTCCCTATCGGTGAGGACTACCGGATCAGTGTGACCCAGAATGACGGTGCCATGACGGTCTCAGCTGACGGGCAAGAACTGGCTACCGTCCGCGATGAAGAAACACCCTACCGCGAAGGCTCGATCGCGCTGTACACCGAAGATGCGCGCGTGCACTTCTTTGACTTTGACCTCCCTGACTGCGCGCGCTCGCAATAACTCACATCTTGAGAAAGAACACCATGGCAAAAACCTATAAGTTATCTCCCGTCTCACGCTTCATGTATGGTTCCGTACTCGTCGCCGTTCCTGCCGCGACCGTGGCCGGCCTCTTCTTAGTTACCGATGACGGGATCGTGCCGCACGAAAACTCTCATCTGGTGCAGCAATACGCGCAGGGCGACCTCAAGGGGGCCAAAGGCGCCGAATCACGCACATTTTCTGCCTCGTATGGCAAACCCGGTGGAACCGAAACCCTGGTCCTCTATGATGATGAGGCTTCCGAAGCCGAAAACACCGAAATGTACGCGATCGCTTCGGCAAACCTCGCGACCCACTTCGGCACCGTCGACATTAAAACGCTCGACGAATACACTGCCGGCGACCTCGTAAACTATGATGGCGCGATCTATATCGGCACCGACTGGCAGACCGAGGTACCCGAGGCCTTCGTCAACGACGTGCTGAGCGAGGACACCGAAGTGTTGTGGGTCGGCGAAAACATCGAAGCACTTGCGCCTCAGGGCACCGAGGCTGACTTCGTTGAAACCTATGGGTGGAATCCGCAGGAAGCCGAGACCGTAGATAGCGGCGACATCAATCGTCTGTTCTACGACGACGCTGAGCTGACGCGGTATGACGGTTCCAAAGAGGTCCGCACTGAGAACCAGCCGACGACACCGCGAACTGTCGACACACCGATCGTCAAAGATGACGAGCAGATTGAGGTTGTGGCAACAGCCAGCGCTGATGACGGCGGTGAGGAATACCCGTGGGTTATCCAGTCGGAAAACATCACTCACCTGGTGGAGCTACCCTTCCACTTCATCGATAACAACGAACTGTATCTCGTCTTTGCCGACCTGTACTATGACTTGCTGGCTCCCGAGACTGAATCAAGCCAGCGTGCTGCTGTTCGCCTCGAGGACGTCAACGCAGAATCCAGCCCAGAACAGTTGCGTGCGATTGCCGACTACCTGTACTCCGAAGACGTGCCATTTCAGGTCGCCGTCATCCCGGTCATGCTCGACCGTACACCGGATGGTGAAGACTTCTACGGGCTGAGCTTGAATGATTCCCCCGAGGTTGTCGAAGCGTTGAAATACATGCAAGCACACGGCGGCACACTGATCCAGCACGGCACGAGTCACCAGTATGGTGCCGCAGACAATCCCTATAGTGGCCGGAGCGGCGACGACTATGAGTTCTACGGCTACGGTTGTTCGGCCACCGAGCTGCCGCCATACGAATGGGAAGAGTGCGACAATAATTCCTGGGTTCGGAAGAAAGACCCCCTGCCCGAAGATGACGTTGAGGATCACAAGGCCCGGCTCGACCACGGGCGCCAGATCATGGTTGAAGCCGGACTCGGTGAGCCGGAGATTTTTGAAACCCCGCACTACACGGCTTCTGTGAACGCTTACGTCGCTATGGCTGATGTTTACGACGCTCGTTATGAACAGGTTGAGTACTACGCCGGGATGCTTTCGGGCGGAGAGTTCACATCCGAAAAGTCGTACGGGCAGATCTTCCCGTATTCAGTGCACGATATCTATGGAACCACCGTGTACCCGGAGAACCTGCAGAACCCGACCGAGAAGGAACAAAATAACCACGCCGCGCGCCCACCACAACTGCTGGTAGATCGTGCTGAAGCCAACATGGTCGTGACCGAATCCACCGCGAGCTTCTACTTCCACCCATTCCTGGAAATTGACTACCTCGCCGAAGTGGTCGACGGGATCAAGGACTTAGGATATGAGTTCGTGCCGGTGACCGGGCTGGAGTAAGCTCAAGCCGCTTCAAAGTAACCTCACCCCACTTCAGCGGTGCTTAGACCAGGTGCCGCTGAGGTGTGATCAACAGGGCGGTCACTAGCTGGTGAATTTGATCCAGCGGTCGACGGTTTCTTCCAGCACCAAATAGGTCTTCAAATGTGATGGGGTACCGGTGGCGGTGTTCCCCATTAACGCGCCGATGAGCTGCCCGGCCAGAAGGGCGGTGGCTTGCGTATTGCCGCCGAAGTTGACGGCCTGGGTCACTGCTGCGGCAAAGAGCTGTTCGGGCGCGACGGCTTGTTGTTGGGTGTCGGCTACTGCGCGAATCGCTGCGGGGAGCACCTGGCGTGCCGTGACAGGTTGGCTGACCGCTTCGGTTAATCCGGTGCGGATGTTCTCGGCCAGTTGTTGTCCGTCGTCGTCTTGTTCACCCAGCCAGGTCAGGACCTGGGTCACGGCATTGATGAAGGTCTTGCCGGAGATGATGTGATGAATCAGTAGGCTGTATGCGGTTGGGGGCAGCCAGTCGCCATGGGTCAGCACAGCGGCCTGGCGTGACATCTTGGTAACCCAGTCGGCATCGACCTGGGGGAGCAGGCCCAGCGGTGCCGATCGTACGAGGGCATCTGTGCCGGTGGCATCGGCCCCGTGGGGTTTGTGGGGCAAACCCATCTCGGTTTCTTGCAGACCGGACTTTGTGGCGTCGTCGACGTCTCCGTGGTATACCGGGTGATCATCGATGTTGCGACCCGGTGCCGCGGGCAGACCGTCGGGGAAGGCACCGTAGCGATTCTTATACCAGCGCAGCAGGGCTAACCAGATGGCCGCTGGCGGGTCAGCGGCTTCACCCTGGGCCGACCACTCCAACACTTCGAGCAGACCGTCGGCAACATAAAGGCTCAGCTGGGTCCCGGTAGAATATTCGGTCCCTTGGGGTGTGATGGCGGCAGCTTCGGCCGCGGCACCTCCGTAGAACAGACCGGCAACGCGCGACGAGAAGTTATCCATGAACCACCACCTTAGCGTGTCCCACCTCTGCCTTTAGACTGGATGGCATGCGTCTACTTCATACTTCGGATTGGCACCTGGGCCGTTCATTCCACAACACGGACATGCTGGAAGTTCAACAACATGCCATTGATTTCATCGTGTCCACCGTGGCTGAACGTCAGATCGATGTGGTGCTGCTGTCCGGTGACGTCTATGACCGTGCCCTGCCACCCGTTGACGCGGTGCGGATGTTCGATCAGGCGTTAGTCGATCTGCACGCCGCCGGGGCCGAGGTCGTTGTGACTTCGGGCAACCACGACTCGGCCATCCGACTGGGCTTTATGTCGCGCATGATGCACGGCGTCCACATCCGTACTACACCCGAAGCGATTACCGAACCGGTGATCTATGACGACGCAGGCCACCGAGTGTGCATCTGGACGGTGCCGTATCTCGAGCCGCGCCTGCACGCTGCTGACTTTGGTGTCGACGCCAACCACTTCAGCATCATGTCGTACGTCATGGAGCAGGTGCGCGCTGAGATTGCCGACCGCGGACTCAGCGATGCAACACACATCATGATGGCCCACCTGTTTGCCGCCGGTGCCTCGGCCTCTGAGTCGGAACGTGACATCGGAGAAGGGACCGAGGTCGGCACCCTGGGGCAGGTTCCGGCCGACATGTTTGACGGCATGGACTACGTTGCGCTGGGGCACTTACACGGCCGCCAGACCATGACTGATACGGTCCGCTATTCGGGCTCACCGGTGGCCTACTCGTTTTCCGAACACGCCCACCGCAAAGGCATGTGGCTGTTAGAAACCGGCGACGAACTCCGCATCGAACCCATCGATATTCCGCAGCTGAAATCGCTGGCCGTACTCAAGGACGAAATTGAGCCCCTGTTGGAATCGGAAGAATACGCCTGGGCTGAAGACGCTTTGTGCCAGATCACCGTGACCGACCCCAAGAGACCCCCGCAGGCATTCCGACGGCTCAAACACCGCTTCCCTGGCATGCTGAACTTCATCCTCGCACCCACCGGGGACACCGAACAGCACACAACGTATTCGGATCGTATCGCCAAAGCGAAAACCGACATGGACTTGGTGCTGGATTTCGTCGACCACGTCCGCAACCGGCCGGCCTCTGATAATGAACAGCGCTGGCTGCGTGATGCCCTCGACCACGTCAACCGCGTCCGTGAAGGAGACGTGAAATAATGCGCATTCACGAACTCACCTTCCAGGCCATCGGTCCATACGCGACGAAACAACAACTGTGCTTTGAACGCCTCGACGAGGTCGGCCTCTTTTTGCTCGACGGGCCCACCGGGGCCGGGAAATCCACGATCCTCGATGCCATCACATTTGCCCTCTACGGCAAAGCCGACGACGACCGGAAAAACACCGAACTGCACTCGACGCTGGCTGAACCAGGGGTCCCACCGACCATCCAGCTCGATGTCACGTTCGGGACGCGACGGTTTGTCATCGATCGCACGCTACAACACTACGCACCCCGTCGCGGTGCTCAGGACCCCTCCGACGTGGTCACCCGGCAGGCGTCGATGTCGCTGGTCGAAATTATCGAAGGTCAGACCCGCCAACTGACCACGCGAGTCGACGAGGCCCAACAGATCCTGCGGTCGGTCATCGGGTTGAGCCGTGAACAATTCACCTCGGTTGTGTTGCTGCCGCAAGGTGAATTTGCCCGATTCCTCAAAGCCTCCAGCAATGACCGCGAAGCGATTCTGCGCCAGCTGTTTCACACGCATCGCTTCGACGAGATCGGCGATTACCTTAATGCGCGCGCCAAGAAACTGCGCGGCACCGTCGAAACTGATCAGCAACAGCGCCAGACCCTTCGCGACGGCCTGATTGAGACCGCCGAAACCTACGCGCCCGCGCTCGCAGCAGCCGACGAAACTGAATCCGCCCAGGAAGTTGCAGACGAACTCGAGGACGCCGAAGCGGCAGCGCTCGAAGCACTCGACGATGCTGAACTGATCGACCACGTCGACGACGTCATGACGCAGTTGGAAACCAACGCACTGCAGCGCGTCGAGCAGTCGACCAAAGCCCTGCAGACCGCCCGAGACACCCTGCAGCAGCTACAACAACAGCAAGAACAACTGCACGAGGCCGGCGAATATCGCCGTCGTCGAAGGCTGCACGAAGAACAAGCCGAAACCGTTGAGGCAGCACAACGTCAGCTGGCCGATCACCAGCGTGCCAAACCGGTGGTCGATGCCCAGCAACACTGCGATACAGCAAAAGCTCAGCTCGATGACGCCCTGAAACAACTGCAACAGCACTGCGACACTGCCCAACAAGACGACATCATTACGAAGTGGGCGAACGGCCAGGACCTCTTCACCGCCAGCGAGGAGACGACCCAACAGCTGGCCGACGGCTGGAAAACGGTTGAGGCCACCGCGATCCGGGCGCTAGAACAAGTCACCCAACATGAGAAAACCCAAGCCACCATCACCGCCGGCCGGAAGCAACTGGACGAGTGGGAGCAGGACCGTAAGCGCCTGACGAAGACCATCGACGATCTCGAGCAGGAATATCAGACCGCTTGTCAAAACCTTGACGCCGATAAGGCCCGGGCCGAGGAACTCTCCGGCGCTGAACAACAACTCGAAACCGCAAGTCAACGTCTCGAAGAGGCCAAAACACGGCAGGAAGCTGCTCAGAAAGCCGAAGCCGCAGCGGTCAAGACCAAGCAAGCCAAATCAACTCGCGATGAGAAAACCGAACACGCCGAAACGGCCCTGGAACATGCCCAGGCGTTACTGCGCCGTCGGATCGAAGCCGCAGCCGGTTTTTTGGCCGAGAAACTGACCGAGGGACAGCCCTGTGAAGTCTGCGGTTCAACGACCCACCCAGATCCCGCTGAGACTGAAGGCCTGACGGACATCTCCAACGAAGCCGTCGAAGACGCCGAACGCCGCGCAACTGAGGCTCGGCGTGCCGCCAACGAGGCCGACCAGGCGTACCAAACACAACACGCCACATTCCGTGAGCTTCAGACCGAAGCCGGTGGCCTCAGTCTTGAAGCTGCCACCGAGGCCGTGACCGAAGCCGCGAGTACCGTCACTGCGCTTCGAGCCCAGGTCAAAGAACTCACTGCTGTTCGCGCGCGCATTAACACTCACGAAACCCACATCGAACAGTTGCGCAAAGACAAGTCGCAGGCGGAACAGCAGTTGACCGAGCTCACCACGCAGATGACGACGTTGGCGAGCGACGTCGAAGCGTCGGAAGTGCAGTTAGCCGAAGCGCTTGAGGATTTCGAGACGGTCGCAGATTTTCGTGCTGCGGTGGAGCCGGCACATCGACTCGTGGGCAAGCTCGTCAATCAGGCAGCAGACGTGTCAACGGCACTTGTTACACACAAAACCGCTCGTCAACGCGTGACCGAAGCCTTAGACGCTTCAGGAATTGAGGGCCACACGGCGTTTACCGACCCCGAGGAAGCTCGGGGTCACGTCTTGACGGCTGAATTGCAGCGCGAGCATGAATCACTGGTACGTCAATGGAATACCGAACAAGACCGGCTTGAAGAAAAAGCCTGCCAGGCCGCCGTGATCGCCGGGCTGAAACTGCTCGACGAAGGGATCGCTGCGCCAACGCAGGAGGCCCTGGACGACGCACGCCAAGCTCAACGTGCAGCCGAAGAACGCCTTTCCGATGCGAACCGGGAACACGGCAGCATCCAAGCGACCCACACCCAATGTCGCACCAAGCAACAAGAGCTGGCAGAAGTCAGCCGTCGTTCTGCCCAGCAGCTTGCCGAATATGAAGAGCTTGTCGGGCTGAGTGACGTGGTGGCCGGCCGCGGCGAGAACGCCGTCAGTATGCCGTTGCGCTCCTTCGTGCTGGCCGGGTGGCTCGAGCAGGTTGCCGCGAATGCCTCCGAGCGGCTGACCGGTATGACCGGCGGCCGATATGAACTGCAGCACGCCGTGGGCCAAGGTGGCCGGGGACATGCGGGATTGAACCTCGAAGTCATTGACCATCTCAACGACACGGTCCGTACACCATCAACCCTGTCCGGTGGGGAAACCTTCATGGCTTCACTGGCGTTAGCTTTAGGCCTAGCTGACGCCGTCCAAGCTCAAGCCGGTGGGGTCGCCATGGACACGCTGTTTATCGACGAAGGTTTCGGCTCCCTGGATGCCGAGACCCTAGAAGAAGTCATGGGAGTGCTCGCCACACTTCAGGATGACGGCAGACTCATCGGCCTGGTATCCCACGTGGAGTCCATGAAACAACAGATTCCACACCGTATTCAGGTGGCGAAAGGTCAGTCAGGCTCGACCGTCCAAATCATCGGGCCCGACCTGGCATAAGTTAACCCGTGACCATCAAACAGGGGCCTGAGTCAGCTGCAAGGTAAACAATAGGTAAACAAATGTCGACGCACGTGCCATTGAGCAGTGACTGCACGGACGACAATCCGCGCGAAAAGTGTTGTAGTTCACTTCAAAAGCACCGATTTTGCGCCAATGTTGGACAAAATAACGCTAGAGCAAGAATTCTTCGTTAAGGTTCAAGCTTCTCTCAGGCTGTGAGGAATACCTCATTTGGCGAGTCGTGGGCGCTGTGTGCCGCGAAATGTCGCTGTCAATGCCGGGAATCCTGGGGTGGTGGGTCGGTTGGGGACCGGAGTATTGATCCAAGGTTAACCTCCGGTTTACTTGTCGATGTTTCACTAGGGGTGACACCACCCAGATCGAAGGGAATATCTACGGGTATGAGCCTAGATAATTCGACGGAGCGCACAGCCCTGAAATTTAGCGCTTCGACGCAGCCTCAGACCGAGGAAGAGACCACCGTCCAGCGTCCGGGCATCATGGATCGCCTCCCGATCTCCGGAAGAACCCGGAAGATCGTTGAATGGCTCTCCGTTGTCGCCGCCGTCTATGTTTTGATCACCGCCGTCAGCGTGATCGGATCCGGATTTGGCGTCGCAACCGGAGGAAAAGCCGAAGAAATCTTCGCCTTTGCACAAAACCCCGTCGTCGGTTTGGTCATCGGTATTCTCGCGACCGTCCTGACGCAGTCCTCTTCAACCACGACCTCAATTGTGGTCGGCATGGTCGCCGGTGGGCTCCCACTCGAAACTGCGATTCCCATCCTGCTCGGCGCCAACGTCGGTACTACCATGACGTCGACGCTTGTGTCCTTGGGCGCAGCAGGCGATCGTGGCCAATTCCGTCGTGCATTTTCTGCCGCATCGGTTCACGACATGTACAACCTGCTATCGGTTGCCATCTTCTTCCCACTGGAGTGGGCATTTGGAATTCTTGGACATATCGGAACCTGGTTTGCAGGCCTCACGACCGGTTCTGACGGTGGCGTTGTCGCCACGATCTTCACCGGCCTCGGTACCGCCGTCACAACTGTGACAGATCCAGGTGCTGACCTCATCGAAAACATCAGCATGGCCGTGCTCTCCCCACTGTGGGCGGGCATTGCGATGATCGTCATCGGTGTTGCTCTGATCTTGTTGGTGATCAACTTCATCTCCGCCATGCTGAAAGTGCTCCTGGTCGGAAACGTCGAGAAAACCTTCCACAAGGCCCTCGGCCGCGGACCGCTGTCCGGGATCTTCTCGGGTCTGCTGATCACCGTTATGGTGCAGTCGTCAACGACCACCACCTCGCTTGCCGTGCCACTTGCTGCCTCGGGCAAATTCTCGCTGTGGCAGCTGTACCCCTTCACCGTTGGGGCTAACATCGGCACGACGATGACCGCCGTGATCGCAGCCTTCGGCTTCTCCGGCTTCGAAGCCACCGCTGCCATGACCGCAGCTGCGGTGCACCTGTTCTATAATCTGCTCTCCGCGCTGGTCATCTTCATGCTGCCGTTCCTGCGTCCACTGCCTGTAATCGGTGCCAGCTGGTTGGGCAACCTCGGCGCAAAGAATAAGCTCTACGTTGTTGCATGGCTTGCTGGCTTGTTTGTGGTAATCCCAGGACTGCTCATCGCCATCACCGCGATCTTCTAAACTGAGACCATGAACACCGCTGAATCTCCTGACGAGTGGCTCCAGAAACTCACAGATCGGGAACTCCTGGAGGAGCTGACCGCGACTGATCTGCGTCTGGAGCGCCTCCAGCGAGAAGTCCGACGGCGAATGAGTCAGCGTGCTGCGCAGGAACACCGCCAAGCGCAGCACGAAGAGATCTCGCGGATGGTCGAACATCTGGATCAGACAAAAATTGACTGGCAAAAAGTGCGCGACTTCTTCCGCGACAGTATCGTCGAAGCTCCCGAACCATGGGGGAACGACACTTAGGTCTGGAAGAAGTAATTCATCCGGGGCTGTTGGTCCGAGCCGATGAGCGCATGCAGCACAAACCGAAATTCGCCGTCGACTCGCATGATTTTTAGCTCGCCGGCGTGGACGGTCTGATGGTGATGCGAACACAGCAGCACACCGTTGTCGACACTCGTCACACCGCCACGCGACCATGGCTCCACATGATGCACTTCGCACATCGACGCCGGCATATGACACCCGGGCACAGCACAGCCACGATCACGGGCCACAATCACTCGACGCAGTGCGTCACTGAATTGTCGTTGTTGGCGACCAACAGATAGGACTTGCCGTGCACCTGTGAGCGTCACAGGCGTTAGACCCACATCGCATCGCATCCGTAGGATGACCTCGGGTGGGATGTACTGGTTGTAAATCCCTTGAAAAACTCGGTCCTGGAGTCGGTCGAGATTTTGATCAGCCAGGATGTTGTCGAGGTTTGTGGTCTTGGCAGCACCATTCACCGCCTCGTGAGAACCATCCGCAACTTGTTCGGCATCGGAGTTATCCGTTTGGTCGAGCGCAGCTGCATGAGCGTATAAGAGTTTTTCGCGCTGCTCTGCTTGCCAGTCGGGCAGGAGCTCGGCGAATTCTTTCCGGATCCCTTCGAGCAGTGTGGCGTAATCGGTAATCACCAGCATCTGGGTATGGGCACCGCTGGCGCCGCGGAAACCTGTTTTGTCGAAGTTGGCCAGCACAAAGCTCAGCGCACCGCGCAGGACATGGAGCCGACGTTGGCCACGATTGCGCGTCTCAAACTCGGAGTCGGTGTCGTCTTTGCCGCGCGGATTCGAACCAGCTGCGAGTACCGTTTGTATTTGCTCGTCGGTCTCAGCATCGGCAATGACGCGCCATTCGACCGCGTTCTTATTGCCGCGCACCGGGCCGATTCGCCGTACATCATGCATCGCTTCCGTCTGGCGTTTCGTAAATTTCTTATCCGGCGGATCCAGCGAAGCTAGGAGATCTCTTTTGCGCTGGCCAACGTAGCGGCTGAACTCTTCGGGCGTGGTCTGGTCGATCTTTTCTGCCAGATCTTTTTCAATCACCTTGAGCAGTTGGGCACGATACGCGTCATCTTTGCCGGCGGCTTCAGCGGTCGCGTCTATCTCGTCGATCATGGCTAAAGCTGAGGACAGTTTGGAAGGGTTCACCCGGCCCTGCAGCGCGCCCAACAGCGGGAGTCTGGTCTGCCCGATCTCAGTCGTGCGTTCTGGATCTGAGGCACGTGCGGGGATCAGCGATGCGGCCAGTCGCAGCCGGGCCGAGGCTTCATTGGCGCGGATGCCGTGGGTCTTGGCTAACAGGTCGTTGGCATCGCGAAACGCTGTCTTGCCCTCCGATAGTCCCAGGGTGTGGCGCTGCCTGACGTCGTCGAATCCATCTTTGATAAGGCCTGCGTACCGATACTGCACTGCCGTGGCCTCACGCAAGGTCTCATCCAACAGTTGGGAGCGGTGGAGCACTCCAGGGGTCGGTGCTTCTGGCTCACGGTCGGCAAGCGCCCCAATGCCGTCACGGAGGACCTCATGGATCTGCTCGGAGGTCAGCGCAGCCCAATCCACGGTTGGGGCTGCGGGTACGCCAACTGGTGTGGTCAAGGGGGTCACCTCCTGAATACGATCTTGGTCGAATTCAGGCGCGCCCGGAGCCTCGCCGCCCGGGATTGTGGATAACTACACCACAGCTCCCAGGCCGGAGTGGCCTGGGAGCTGTCAAAGCGCTAGTTTCGTCTGGGCGTGAGTATTGTGAAAACGTTAGTTTCGCGGTGAGGTCAGTTCGAGCGTTTTTGTGGTGTGCTCGGTGATCTCGGCGAGCAGTTTCGGGTTCTCGTTGAGGCGCTGACCCAGTGTCGGGATCATCTCTGTCAACTTGGACTGCCAGGTATCAAAACGGCTCGGGAAGCTGCGACGCAGCAGTTCGACCATGATCGGCGCTGCGGTCGAGGCCCCGGGGGAGGCTCCGAGCAGGGCTGCGATCGATCCGTCGGCACCCGAGACGAGCTCGGTTCCAAACTGCAGGACGCCGCCTTTTTTCGGATCCTCTTTCATCACCTGGACGCGTTGGCCCGCGGTGATCAGTTCCCACTCGTCGCCGATTGCCGCGGGGTAGAAGCCACGCAGCGTCTCAATTTTCTTACTGTGGGTCTTGAGCACCTCGGAGACGAGGTATCCGACGAGATCGAAATTATCTTTAGCGACGTTGAGCATGGTGCCCAGGTTGTGGGGTCGCACTGATTTTGGCAGGTCGAGGAACGATCCGGTTTTCAAAAAGTTTGTGGAGAAGCCGGCATAGGGACCAAACATAAGCGACCGGCGCCCGTCGACGAAGCGAGTGTCGAGGTGCGGGACCGACATCGGGGGAGCGCCGACGGCTGCCTGTCCGTAGACCTTGGCGTGGTGGCGGTCGATGACTTCCTGGTTCGTCGAGCGCAGGAACTGACCTGAGATTGGGAACCCGCCGTAGCCTTTGGCTTCCGGGATGCCCGAGGACTGCAACAGGTCCAGCGCGCCACCGCCGGCGCCGATGAATACGAACCGAGCCTTGACGGTGAATTTCCGATCGTTGAGCCGATCCTGGACGGCAACTTCCCAGCCACCGTCGGTATCACGGGTTAGACGCGTGACTTTGTGGCCGAAGTTGAGCTCAACCCCGTCGTCGCCCATTTTGTTGATGAGCCGGCGGGTCAGTGCACCGAAGTCGACGTCGGTGCCGGCTTCGAAACGGGACGCTGCGACGCGTTGATTAGGCGCGCGGCCTTCGGTCAGGAGGGGCGCCCATTCGGCGATCTGATCGGGATCTTCGGTGTGTTGCATTTCAGCAAACAGCGGGTTCGGCACCATGGTTTCGTACCGGGCCTGCAAATATTCTGCGTGGTCGTCGCCCCACACAAACGACATGTGTGGCAGCGAATTAATGAAGCTGGAGGGGTCTTTGAGCGTGCCGTTGTCGACCAGATGCGACCAGTATTGCAGTGACATGTGGTACTGCTCGTTGATATTGGTGGCCTTGGTGATGTCGACGACGCCGCCGGGACCCGAGGGGGAGTAGTTCAATTCGCACAGGGCAGCGTGACCGGTACCGGCGTTATTCCAAGGGTCGGAGGATTCTTGCCCGGCTTGGTGAAGATTCTCATACAGTGCAACGGACCAGTCTGGCTCCAGTTCGTTGAGCATGGTGCCCAGGGTGGCAGACATTATCCCACCCCCGATCAATACAACATCGTATGCGGGGGATGATCCTGACTGCTGCACGTCGTTCTCCTGATCCTCATTGATCGACTGATGACCATGCCACTCTACTACTGTCAAGGGGCCAACGATAAATTAGGACAACTGCACCCGATCATATTGTTCGTCCAAAACGGGCGAGATTGGATAGAACTCGACATTATGTCCCGAAGCCAATGCCGTAATAGGGAAGGTCAGCGGAACGGCCGGAATATCGAGACTCGCGGCTTCTTCGACGGCAGTTAATAAATCGGTGCGAACATCTGGATCTTCCTCGACGCGAGCAGCGGCGAGGGCTTCGGTAACCCGGGGGTTGTGCCAACCAAATTCGCCGGTTGGTTGTTCGAACAGTTCTGCCAGGACATAGAGCGCATCGCGGACAAAGAAGTTCCGGCCCAGTAGGTGGAGTCCGCGATCTGTGGAGTCCGCAAAGATTTGGGCGAGGTATTGCCCATCATCCCAGGCGACAGGCTTGGCCACGATGTTCAGTCCCGCGGCGGCCAGTCGACCGGAAAGGTGGGCATAGAGTTTTTGAGGCTGCGACATGTAGACGCGTTCAGCACCGGTCGGGTACCAGAACTCAATGGGCTCGCCGTCGTAACCGGCTGCGGCGAGCAGATTGCGGGCCCGTGACACATCGGCGTCGTAGGTTACGACGTTGTCGGACCGTTCCAGCAGTGAGGGTGGATTGAATTGGTGGGCGACATAGGAGCCTTCCAGTTGGAGGTTTTCGACCATCTGGCCGCGGTAGAGCGCGTGTGCGATGGCCTGGCGGACGTGCAGATTCGACAGCACCGGGTGAGCCTGGTTGATACCTAAATACAGCACGGCTAGCGGGTCACGTTGGAGGACCTGGTAGCCAGATTGCACGAGTTCGCGCAGCACCGATGGTGCCACGGCGTCGAAGACGTCGAGCTGTTCGGTCGTCAGACCATAGAGCCGCTCGTGCAGGTTGGGGATGGTCATCACGTGGACGTCATGGTCGGCGGTCACGGATTCCAAGTGAATCGAGGCCTCGGTGGTGTCGCCCCAGCGGTAGGGTCCCGTGCCGGCCACCGGCAGCATCGGCAAGCCGTCGGCAAGTGCCGCATCGAAAGCTTCCCAGGAGCCCGGCGAGGTGATACTAAACGCCGGATGGGTTAGCGCTGCGATGAGGTGTTGGACCGGTTGCTGCAGGGTCAGGGTCACTTCGAAGTCATCGGTGGCTTCAACGGATTCCAACAGGCAGGTGTCTTCGGACAGATATCCACCAAATACCACCGAGAAGGGCAGCCGACCGGTTTGACGAACCCGTGTGGCACCGAGAATTTTGTCGACGTTGCCCCAGCGCTGAAAGTTTTCGACCACGATGTCGGCGGTGAGCTCGGTCCCGTCGTGGAAGACGACGTCTTCTTCAAGTTCAAACACGAATTCGAGTCCGTCGTCGGAGATGGTCCAGTCGGCGGCCAGTGACGGGATGGTTTCGCCGGTTTCATCGTCGACCCCAATGAGGTTTTGGTATACCTGGCGGGCCAGCCGGAGGGTTTCGACGTCGTTGGTCACGGCCGGGTCGGTCGTGAGTGCACGGGATGGGACACCGATGCGAAATGTTGCAGAACTCGTCACCGTGTCGGTGGTGAATCGTGCAGGCTGTGGTGCGGCAGAGAACTCTGTAAACGGGGCAATCCCCAGCGATGCCAGGCCGGCTAGTAACGTGCGACGGGAAAGCTGCATCGCAACCCTCCCGTGGCACCGTGAACTTTTGTGCGGGCGAAGGGACTTGAACCCTTACGTCTGTAAAGACACTGGAACCTAAATCCAGCGCGTCTACCAATTCCGCCACGCCCGCGGATTCGTCCTCATGGACCGAGGCACAAGCTTAGTCCATCGACGACGAATTACCTAATTGAAGCCTTAGGCGACTTCTAGACCAAGATCACGGCGGAGTTTGTCGACGTGGCCCTTGGCTCGCACGTTGTATTGCGCTTCGGTGACTTTGCCATCTTCATCAATGACGATGGTCGAGCGGATGAGGCCTTCGGAGACCTTACCGTAGTTATTCTTTTCGCCCCATGCGCCATAGGCTTCGGCAACCTGGTGGTCTTCGTCCGCCAGGACTGGGAAGTTGAGGTCTTCTTCTTCGGTGAACTTGTCGAGTTTATCGACGGGGTCTGGGGAGATTCCGATGACGGCGTAGCCATCGGCAGTGAAGCGCTCCATGCGGTCACGGAAATCGCAGGCCTGGGTGGTGCAGCCGGGAGTCATGGCCTTGGGGTAGAAGTACACGATGACTTTTTGTCCGGCATAATCCGCCAGGGATACCGTGTTGCCATCGGCGTCCGGTAGGGCAAAATCTGGTGCGGTATCGCCGGGGTTGAGGCGGTTGGTCATGTGGTTCCTTTCGTTGGTGGTCTAGGGCTGTAGACCGTCAGCTATTCTGTTCAGGTTTTCTTTCAGCATCCCCACGTAGGTGTCGCCGGGTTCACCCTCGGGGGCTAGTTCGTCGGAGTAGAGCGTTGCGTGGATTTCCACTCCGGTGTCCGCCGCGACAGTCTCCATGGGGGAGGGTGTCACATTGGATTCCAAGAACAAGACCGGCGGCTCGTGTTCGTTGACGAAATCGATCAGGGAGATGATCTGGTCGGGAGTTCCGATATCGTCAGTATCGACCGCCCAAATGTAACCTTCTTCAAGATCATATCGGTCGGCGACATATTGGAAGGCCCGTTCAGAGGTCACCAACACGCGGCGATCCTCTTCTAACGTACCAATCTGTTCTTCATACTGGTTATGGATCGCGGTGAGTTCGTCGACGTACTCCGAGAGGTTGTGCTCATAGGCTTCCGCATTATCCGGGTCGAGCTCTATCAACCCGGCGGCTACATTTTCTGCCATAATAACGCCCACATTGGGATCGAGGAAGGCGTGCGGGTTGACCGAGTCTTCAACACCTTCGGCTAAATACAGCGGCTCGACACCTTCGGATGCCATGACAACTTGCTCGTCGGTTAGATCCACTGATTCGGCCATGCGCGCGGCCCAGCCGTGCTCACCGCCTTCGAGGTTGAGTCCATTGACGAAGAACACATCCGCGTCTGACAGTGCGGTGGTATCCGAGGGGTTGGATTCGTATTCGTGTGGGTCTTGGCCGACGGGCACCAGGTTGTGAACTTCGACGTGCTCACCACCGATTTCTTCAACGATGTCGGTGAGGATCGAAAAGGTCGACACCGCTTGGATGGTATCGGTGTCTTTGGCTGCGGTGTCGGCATCTGAGCACCCGGCCAGTGCCAGCGCGCCGATGGCAGCAAGGGTGACGATCCGGGTGGTGGTCATGGGGTCGAGTGCTCCTTGGATTCGTGATGGATGGCCAACTGACGGCGATCGCGATACTTGTGGACTTGGGCCCAGACGAAACCCTGATGAGGGCTAAAAAAGAAGGCCAGCAGGAACAGACCGAACGCGACCAGCACGATGGCCGGGCCAGACTGGAGTTCGAAGGTGTAGCTAAAATACATGCCGGCAATCGAGGAGAGCATCCCAAACAGTGCGGCCAGCCACATCATGGTCGAGAATTTCTTGGACATCAGAAACGCGGTGGCGGCCGGGGTGACAAGCATCGCGACGACCAGAATAACCCCAACGGTCTGGACTGCCGAGACGGTGACGACGGCCAGGGCGATGAGGACCCCGTAGTTGATGGCCCGGGTGGGAAATCCGTAGGCTTTGGCAATCTCGGCATCCATCGTTGTAATTTGCAGTTGCTTATAAAACAGCACCACCAGGATGATGATCGCGATCGCGATGATGATTGACGTCCACATATCGGACGGACTGGTGGCCAGGACATCCCCAAATAAAATCGCCTGCAGCGACACCGAGGACTCTGTGCGAGCTAACAGGATAACACCGGCCGCCAGAAAGGCGGTGAAGATGATGCCAATCGAGGTGTCACGTTTTAATCGGGTGTTGGCGTTGACCAAGCCGATCCCGGCGGCCGCGAGGAGTCCGGAGATGAGCGCACCGAGAAAGATGTTGGCACCGAAAAAGAAGGAGATCGCGATCCCGGGCATCACTGCGTGTGAGATGGCATCACCCATCAGTGAGAGGCCGCGCAAAATAATCAGCGACCCAACCACACCGGAGACGATGCCGATGACGACAGCGGTTAGCGCCGCGCGTGCCAGGTGCGGGTAGTTGAGCAGGTCGGTGACAAATTCCACGGGTTACTCCGGACGTCCTAACAGGTTCGCGCCGAACGTTTCGGTCAGGTGCGCAGCGGTAAGCGTTTCTGCGACCGGACCCTGGGCAATGAGTCGCTGGTTCATCATGATGATGTGATCGAAATATGCCTCGATGTTTGACAGGTCGTGATGAACCATGACCACGGTTTGTCCAGCTTGACACAGTTCTGTCAGGATTTCGATGATATTGGCTTCACTGGTGGCATCGATTCCCATGAGTGGTTCGTCCAGCATTAAAATATCGGCCTGTTGTGCTAGAGCCCGAGCAATAAAGACGCGCTGTTGTTGCCCACCGGACAAATCCGCGACCTGTCGATCAGCGTAATCCTCCATGTGAACACGCAGTAATGCCCGACGGGCTATTTCACGCTCGACGGTGCCGGGCCGTTGGAAGATCCCAAGATTTGGATAGGTCCCAAGGAGTACCGTGTCAAAAACATTGATGGGAAAATCCCAGTCAGTGTTTGAACGCTGCGGCACATAGGCAATCCTGCGGCGAACTTTCTCAACGCGCTGGTCGAAGAACCGGATCCGACCGCGGGAGGCTTCCACGAGCCCGAGGGCGGCTTTCAGTGTGGTGGACTTACCCGAACCATTGGGGCCCACGATGCACGTCATCGTCCCAGCCGGAACCGAGATGCTGAGATCTTCGACGGCTTTGACGCCACGATACGACACATGCAAATTGTCAATCGTCAATACGTCAGCGGTCACGGGTGAGCCTTTCACATCGGGCGTTGCGGTTACCACATCGCAATCAGCGGTATATCGAATCCTAAGGAGCCTGCGCGCAGGTGTGCGCTAATCGACGCGGCGTGACTTGAATTCTTCCGCAAATCCATGTCCTAGAGCATATGTTCGTCGCAACGAACTTTCAAGTTTGCTCGGGCGAATGAGCAGGGGAGTTATCCAAAGACGCTTCCTGTTCGAGCAGGTCAGGGGTATCCTGAGACCGACATGACGTGCCGTCTTTCCAGCCTGGAGGCAACCTGTGGCAAATACGCTCGATGAACTGCGCGAGTCGAAGACGCATCGGCCAACGTTTAAAGTGTCGCAATTGTGGACGGACACGATGGGCCGGATGGGCATTCGAGCGCTGCAACTGCTCATTATCGGTGTGGTGGTCACGTTCATCGTGGTGGCGCTTCTGCGGCTGACCGTGGTGGTCATCCCGACGTTGATTGCCATCATCTTGACCTGTGCCCTGTGGCCGGTCGTCCGCCTGTGTCGACGCGTGATGTCCAACATGTTGTCTGCCTGGACGGTGTTTCTCGGGTCGTTGTTGGTGCTGGGCGGCATCGGGACAGCACTGGTCTTTTCGGTCATCAATGAATGGGAGACCCTGGTCGAACAGGCCGTCCAAGGGTTCAACCAGTTGCGCGACTGGGCTGAGGACTTCATGGAACAGCTTGGCATCACCATTGACCAGTCACAGATCGACTCAGCCGTAGATACTGTGACCGGATTCTTGACGTCGGAAGAATTTGGTACCGGCGCGGTCACGACTCTGAGTGCCGCTGGGACATTCATTACCGGCCTGGTGCTGCTACTGGTCATCCTGTTTTTCCTGCTGAAAGACGGCGACCGCATCTGGGCGTTTTTTGTCTCGTGGACACCAGAACACTTCCGAGCTCAATGGATCACTTCCGGTGATCGTGCCCTGCACACCTTCGGTGGTTATATCCGTGGTACCGCAATTGTTGCAGCCGTTGACGCGATCGGCATTACGCTTGCCCTGTTGATTCTGCAGGTACCGCTGGCGATCCCACTGGGGGTCATCGTATTTCTGGGTGCCTTCATCCCGCTGGTTGGTGCCACGGTCGCAGGGATCCTTGCAACGTTGGTGGCACTGGTAGCCAACGGCCCGGTCGTCGCACTCATCGTGCTGGCCGCAGTTATTTTGGTCAACCAGCTAGAAGGCAACTTCTTACAACCGGTGGTCATGGCCACGACGCTGAGCTTGCATCCGCTGGTGGTGCTGATGGCATTGACTGCTGGAACGGTCTTGGCCGGCATTGTCGGCGCCGTATTGGCGGTGCCGCTGGTGGCCGTAGCCTGGAGTGTCATCAAGGTCTGGACTGGGCGTGATGAACCACTGGATCTTGACCCGGTGGATCGAGCAGAAGAGCAGATTCTGGCGGTCAGTGAAGAACGCGAGCGCGAACTTGAGCAGCAAAAAGCCGAACGCAAAGCTGCCAAGGAAGCTGAAAAGGATGACAAAGTGTCACTGGCGGCCGACGACGAATCGGCCAGCTAGGTCCCGGTCACTCGTCGTCGCAGGAAAACGCCCACATCACCCCGAAGCGGTCAAAGACCTGCCCGTACCAGCCACCCCAGGGGGCTTCTTCGAAGGGCATCCCGACCGAGCCACCCGCGTTGACGAGTTGTTCGATGTATCCGCGTGCTTCATCGGGAGTGCTGGTCGTATACAGCATGGAGTAGGCGGTGCCCTGGACCGGGTAGTCTCGTTGATCGTCCATGGCGTCTCCGCCGGCGATGATGCCCACGGGCATGGTCAGGGTTGCATGGGCTACGGCTTGTGGATGCGGTTCAAATGGCATGTCTTCCATGGCAACGTCGCCGTAGCGTAGGATCACCAGCTCACCACCGAAGACGTCGTGCCAGTGTTCCATCGCTTCTGCGGTGTTACCGGGCAGCGCGATGTAGGTTGCTAATGAACGGCTCATGATGCTCTCCCATGATTTAATGTGCTTTCGCGACACAGTGTAATTGCTGGCATCACCCATGGGAATCACCAGATGAGATACAACAAGAGCGTTCGTTGTGAAGTGGCTGCCGGACAGCGATAAGATTAAGAAGATCCGTCGTCAGGTTGTTCAACCTCTGGAACCGTTGCCAGATAGTATCTGCCGTCGGCCTCTATCGCTCCGGCACCCGGGGCGGTGATCACTGTCGGGACAGCTAATGTTCCGGTTTCGTCAGGGTCATAAGAACGGCCGAGTTTACCCGTGACAACATTGTGCGCTTGGAGCTCTCCCTCGGCATTTTCCAGGTAGGCCATCGCCGCGCCGATGCCCCGAAATGACAAGCCTTGGTGCGGTTCCTCGTAGAGGAGCTTCCCGGTCGGGTCGTAGCCATTGAGTGTCTCACCAATCGTTACCCACGTTTGGCTGGATGGGTCTTGACCGGCGTCTGAGAGATCCTCTGCCAGTATCTCGGCGGTCGCTACATTGATCAGCGCTCTATCGTTGTCGTTCGTGCCGATCAGGACAGCAGCAGGGGCGGTCCTTCCGGTCGGATCAGCTAATGCGACCGGCGAGCGAGCTGACAGACGGTTGTTATCCCAGTCGTATTGAGCGAGATCGAGTGTCCACAGTGGTTCTGCCTCAAGCCCCTCGTCGGAAAGTGCGGAAGCGTGATGAGCCTGGATATGTTCGTCCGTCGAGGTGAGGACAGTGCCGTGAAATTCGCCGAGAATTCTGACATCGTCTTGTGTCTCATCAACCAGGACCTCCCCGGAGGCGGGGTCCAAGACAATCGTCGGGCCAGATTCGCCCATGGCTTGTTCTGTGGGTGCACCAAAGACCGTCCCTGGGCCAAGATGCGGTCCGGGAACGTCCACGGGACCCCAGGCGAGTTCGCCGGTGTGGAGGTCATAGGCGGCAGCAACGGTATTGTCGAAGCCTTGAACTTCCGCATCGATATCGGTCAGCACCGCATAGGTCGCTTCATCCTGCGACGTCAGCGTAAAACCCGTACAACTTAACGGTCGATCAGCCTCCCAAAGCACCGTGCCGGTGGTGTCGACGGCTCGAAACGTTAAAACATCGCCGGTATGGTCTGCTGACAGAAACACTCCTTCAGCATATTGGGGAGGAGTCTGCCACGCCGGATCGACTATTGGGGCCTCATTGAACTGTAGGGGCAGACGTAACGATTCGCTGTTGGCTTCCTCAGCTGGAGCCTCAACCGTTGTCGGGACCGGATCGTATTGCGGTAAAGCTTCACCGTTACCACCCGAATCAGCACATGCACTCAGTGCCAACACTGCCACGAGTGCTGCACTCGAGAGCCACCGACGACGAGATGTACTGTGACCGTGGTTACGTATCATGAGGCGGGTTCCCTATTCGGCCTCTGCCAGAGCCGCATCCATGGCGTCAACGAAAACGTCGGTTGGTTGTGCGCCGATCATCGGTTCACCGTTCACTACGAAGGCTGGCGTGGAATATGCTCCGATATCATGGCCGAGTGCCTGGTTGGTTGAGATCTGCTCTGCGACCGCCTCCGACGCCATATCCGTGGTGAACTGTTCGGTGTCGAGTCCTAGCTCGTCGGCGAGTTCAACGAGTGCTTCTTCGCTCAAACCTTGCGGTTCACGGATTTCGCCGCCTGCATAAAGCTCGGCATGGTAGTCCCAAAATTGATCTTGCAAGCCGGCAGCATACGCGGCTTTGGAAGCCCGTTCAGAATCAGCACCATACACATTGACGTCACGCCATTCGATCCGAGCCTGACCATCGTCAACGTAGTCCATCATGACCGGTAAGGTTTCCTCGCTCCAGGCGGCGCAGAATGGACATTGGTAGTCAGAAAAGACCACCAGCGTGACAGGCGCATCCACGGGCCCGATGGCCAGCGGGTCCTGCGCATCGCGGCGTTCCACGTAGCTCAAATCTATTTGATCGTTTTCATCTTGCGGTACGACATCAACAACGCCACCCTCTTGGGAATCGACAGCGGGCTCCGTAGCCTCGTCAGTGCTGTCCGTGCCTGTTATGAAGAAATATCCCACGATGACCGCGAGTATGGCTAAGCCACCGAAGATCACGGGCGTCAGCCATACCGGTGTAGTTCGTTGGGGGTTCTGCTCTGACAAAGCTGTCCTCTCATAAGTCACTGACATCGACACCGTTACTATGCCAAATAGTAACAATCGCGACTCGCAACTATACATGTTCATTACTATGCGGCATAGTAGAGGCCATGATGGAGACTTTCAGGTTCGCGCTGCTCGGACTGAGACAATGGGGTAGGCGCCAGTATCAAGTGGCCTTGTTAGCGGCCGTCGTGGTGGGCTTACTCATTGGTATTGCAACCGTGCTGATTCCCAACCCATGGTTCGCTAGAGACATAGAGCCGGTATGGTGGAACTACCCCGTGTGGATCGTGACTGCGGCGATAACTGGAATGTTATTTGCTACATACGTCAAGCTGGATCCCTCTAAAGTTGAGCCTGTTGAGGTGCCTGCTAAGCAACAGTCCTCGACCCAAACAGATGAAAAAACCAGCGAACAAAAAGATTCCTACGGCAAAATGGGCATGGTGGGCGGAATGCTATCATGGTTTGCGGTCGGCTGCCCGGTCTGCAACAAATTAGCGCTCCTCGCCTTCGGGTATTCGGGAGCTATTACATACTTCACGCCCATTCAACCATTCCTGGCTATTGCAGCCCTCCTCCTGACCACCGGTGCGCTAGTCTGGCGGCTCAAAGGCCAGGTCGTGTGCAGCGTGCCGCTACCGCGGCGACAGGGCGCTGATGATTCGACAGAAATGCTTGGAGTAGATCTTTAATATGACATCGAAGCCGTCGCGTTCGGCACCACAACTTGGTGAGCTGGAACGACAAGTCATGGACCTTTTATGGGAAGCCCATCCACGCAGTGTGCGAGATGTGATGGACGCTCTGCCGCACAACCCGGCATACACCACTATTGCGACAGTTATGCAAAATCTGAAGGCTAAAGCCATGGTCGAATCGCAGCGCGAAGGTCGCTCAGTGTTCTACATCCCGACGCTGAGTAGAGACGAATACGTCGGCGGTCTCATGCACCAGGCGTTGGACAACAGTCATGATAAGGCCGCATCGATCTTGCATTTTGTCCAAGAAATACCCGAAGAAGGGCTGACCATGCTTCGCGAGTATCTGAATAAATCATGATCCCACTGATTGTTGCCGTAAGTCTGCTCGTCACGGTCCTCATTGCAGGTGTTGCCGCAGGACCGCTGGTTCGCCGCGCTGCACCTGTACTCATGCGCACACCCCGACTTGCCGTGGGTGTTCTTGGTGGCGTGCTGATTGTGTGGCTGATCGGCTTCGCTGCATTCGGGCCGATGCTGGCATGGGCACTCGGAACACCTACGGGACTCTTGCCTGGGGCCACCGGTGAGGTGTGCCAACGCTGCCTTGACGCAGTCAACCCGTTACCTCCTGGCGTGGGCTTCAGCGCCGGAATCCCTGCGGTGCTTTTGTTGAGCTTACCGCTGCTTGTGGGTGGCATCATGCTCGCCGGAGGACTCCGCTATCGTCGCCAGCAGCAACGCCAGAAGCAACAATTGCATCAGGCCTTGCAGCTCGGAGCGAGCGCCGCTCGGCTGGACGGGCGTTCTGTCACAGTCATTCCCCACGCAAAACCCACAGCTTTCGCGGTAGCAGACCGCCGCTGGGGGATCGTGGTCTCGACTGCCCTGCTGAAACTTTTGAGCACCGAAGAGCTTGCTGCGGTCCTCGCTCATGAGGCCGCACACGTGCGACAGCGTCATCACCTGATTCTCGAAGTGCTCCATGGCATGTTCGCGCCGCTGCGACGGATCCCGCTTGTGGCAGCTATCCGTACTGCGATTCCCCAGTATCTTGAGATGGCTGCTGATAATGCCGCAAGGCAACGGAGTGGCACCAACGTGATGGCCAGTGCGCTGCTGAAGATCGGTGAAGGTGGCGGACCTGCGACTGACCACGCGGTTGGTAGTGCCGTTGCATTACACGTTGCTGGAGTGGACCGTATCCGGCATCTCATCGCCCCACCGAATGCCTCCGGCGGCATCGCTCCAATGATTGCTATGGGTGTGACATCACTCTTGATGTCGCTGAGTACCGTCCTAGTCTTACTGCCATATTGGCAAGCCATCCTTGATGGTTGCATCATCTAGACAAACCTGGTGAAAGCAATGGCGTCGTAAACCAAAGTCTACGACCCCATTGTTCTAACTAGGGGAGTGCGGTTAGCCTGTGATGCTGGCTTGGCGGCGACGATGTACAACGACAAGCATCACACCGAGCACCATCATCAACAACGCTGCGACACCTAAGAGGCCGGCGGTGCTGGCCCCTGTGGTCGCCAGTTCGCCACGGACATCACCGGTAGCTGGTGCTGAGTCGGTTGCAGGCGGTTCTGTCGTGCTGGCGCCTGGTACCGAGGCCAGCACGGTGAGGGTGACTTCGCCCCAGTTATCACTGGTCAGACCCGTCAACGTGAGTTGGTATTCGCCAGGTTCGGTGTCTTCCGGAATCGTGACGGTAGCCGACAGGTTGCCTTCCTGATCAGCTTCTACGGTGGCCAATGTTGGGTTCAAGGTGATATCAACCAGTTCACCGGCTTCGAAACCATTGGCTGTGATGATGACTTCACCACCGGCGACGACCTCAGCTGGTTCAACCGTGATGGTTCCAACCACTTCACCGCCGTCATCTGCTGGAACGGAGGAATCGTCATCGGTTCGATCCGTCGAAGGAGTCTCGGTTGGAGTCTCACTTGGCGAATTTGTCGGTTCATCCGTGGGGGTTTCAGACGGAGTCTCTGAAGGGGTCTCAGATGGTGTTTCAGTAGGCTCGTCGGATGGCGTTTCTGCAGGCTCTGGTGACGGCTCCTCAGTTGGAGATTCAGATGGTTCTGGCTCCTCAGG
>DATBUK010000067.1:0-3555 GCA_036516155.1 Yaniella sp. | reverse complement strand
AGCATCTGCGTGAGATCGATTTTGGTATCGGAATAGTCCTGTGACGGGGAGGGAAAGCCCGCTGGTACTCGGCCGACGCCGGCGGCGATCATGCGTCCTTCGGCTGCCGCGTAAGAATAGACCTCGTCGATTTTCATCCCGGAACACCCTCCCTCACTCGGGGTAAGTCTAATAGGTTGCGGGCTTGGGAACGAATGCCTGCCGGTTAATCGGTCAGCGTTTTCAGCCAGGCAATGAGTTCTGCCTGTTGAGCAGGTGAGAACTCTGCGAGTACTCTCGAGCCGTGCAGGAACAGTAGGCTCTGCTCCCCCACGGTCGTCTCCTTGAGACTCTCGCCTACCTCACTGCTGGGTGGTATCAGTGTTCGAGAGGCCAAAAAGTAGTCGTCGGGAAGTCTTGAGGGAGAAGCTGAGATGATGAGTGGTCCCTTGGACAACTCTAGGAGATCTTCGAGATCAAACTTCAGGCTATACCCCTGAGCCGTGACAGTGACGGTCGGTATTTGCACAGTCCGTCGACTGAAGAATCGCTTCTGCAGACGGTGGCTGGGTTCAAATCGGGTTTCTCCCAGGAGTAAAGGTGACACTGAACCTCACTAGTTCACATACGATTTGGGTGGTTGGGCAAGTGTAATAAGCCGATCGAGTTCAGCCGGGTTCGCGTCATAGAAGGCCCGATGGTTGCGATAGAGCCGCGTCGACAGCGCATTGCGGAAACCTTGGGCTTCGTCTTCCCACGCGGGATCATCAATATCGATGTTTCTGAGCTGAAATCGCCGATATTGCAGTTCCTCGAGCAGCCGGATGTAAGCCAGCGAATAATCAAACCGGTTGTAGTCCAAATTCACCAGCGTGCCGCGCGAATACAGCTTGTACCGGTGCACACCGACACTCAGACGGTCGAGCTGATCGAATCGCACTTAGCGATAGAAAACCTTCCCAAAGCGGGTCCAGATTTTGTCGCGGTCAACCCCGAATCGACGGAACAGACCGTGAGCCAAGAAGACGGATGCCATCGAGATGAAAGATGCTGGAACGATGATGGAGAAGATATCATCGGTCTCGCCCCGCATGTATTCACTGATGGGAAAATACATGATGAAGGTGCCCAATATGCTGGTGGGTATTCCGATCGCCAGGAGTATTTTGGCTTGTGAAAAACTCGTGGATCCTCGGGGTGCCGACTCATCTTCCGAAGCTTTTGCTGCAAGGAAGCACTTGCTGCTCCTGTTGCAAACGCCGACCCAAATTGTGCTGGTGTCATCGTTCAGACTTTCGGGTTAGTTGATGTAGGACGCGGGTGGTTGTACGAGAGCATTCAGGCGATCGAGTTCGTCCGGGTTCGCGTCATAAAACGCTCGGTGGCTGCGGTGTACTTTCGCCGCAAACGTGTTGCGGAAGCCTTGTGCAGTTTCGTCCCAGTCTGGGTCGTCGATGCCCACACCTTGAAGTTCAAAGCGCCGGTATTGCAGTTCTTCGAGCAGCCGGATGTAGGCCAGTGAATAGTCGAACCGGTTGTAGTCCAAATTCACCAGCGTCTTACCGGAATATAACTTGAATCGGTGGACACCGGTATCCAACCGGTCCAACTGATCAAACCGCACTTCACGATAGAATATTTTCCCAAATCGGGTCCAGATCCTGTCGCGGTCTACTCCAAACCGCCGGAACAATCCGTGAGCCAGGAACAAGTATCCCATGAACGTCGCCACGCCCGGGAGGATGATGGAAAAAATGTCATCGGTTTCACCCCGCATGTACTCACTGATGGGAAAATACATGGTCGGAGTCAGGACCAAGCTGAGGAGCAAGCCGACGGGGATCAGAATCTTCGCTTGAGAAAACACCCGTGGCTCTTCGGGGTGTTGACTCATCTTCCGCAGCTTACGCTGTACAGAAGCACTTGCCGCCCCTGCTGCAGCACCGGCACCGAGCCCAAAGTGTTGCGGTTCAACCATGTCGTTCTATTTCCCTCCCCCAATATGAATATTTGGGAAACTCTCATGCAACCCAGATCCGAGATTCGACGCTCCGGAGTCGATCATGTCTTCAGCACGGTCTTCAGAGGACACGGCTTCGCCTTCGAGGCCCCTGGTGATTTGCCAATCCACGAACGTCGAGGTGCTATCTATCGCGGTCCCCGTCAGGAATTCACGCGTAAATCTACCAACTTTTTGGGAGGTCGGCGAATCCTCCGTCAGGTCAACCGGCATGTTCACGCCACCGCTTCCAAACTTGAAAGTAGCCGAGACCGTGGACTCAAACACAGCACTACCGTTCGTGGCTGCGAACTCCGTGAAATCAAAGTCCTTATCATCATTCAACGCGACATCGAGAATGTACGAAGTGTTAGTGGTCGCCATATTTGACATGGTGTCACCGGCAATGTCCCGCACATAGTTATCGACGAGCGTGTTGAAGTTCTTCCCGGCTCCCAATTTTGCAGCTTCTGCATACTTGGTCGTCCCATTGAGTTTAGACCAAAGACCCGTGCCTGCCTGTCTGACCGATTCTGCTCCCTTATACGTATCGTAGGCAGCTTTTGCGCTAGAAGATTTGCCCACGAGGAAGGACTTCGTCAGGTTCGATGCGCCAGCTCCGACGCCACCTAGTAGGCCGCCCAGGAGTGCTTCCCGGCTGGCAGCCGCCCAGTCAACGCTACCGTTGGTGTACTTTTGCATGCCGGCGGAGAGGCCCCCGGAAGTCAACGCCCCAGAGATCATGGCTGCGCCGAGTGGGCCACCAAAACCGGTCGCCATCACCACGACACCGCCAGCTACCAGTGCGCCCGCAAAGATGTACTCGCGGTTCTCCGACAACCAGTCTCCAACAGCACTCGCACCACGCGCGAGAGGTCCTTGGAGGCCGTCAGCATAGGCCTGCAGTTCAGCATCGCTGACCGGTTCCAACCCGTGGGGGTCAACCATGTGCAGCGGGTCGTTTCCGGCATAGGAATACGGGCTGGCAGACCAGGCGGTCCCGGCAGGGGGTGCGATCGGGTCGACGGATAAGAAACCGCGTGCGCCGGCATCGTAGACGCGAGCGCCCATCCATTCCAGGCCGGCAATCTGCAGCCCACCATCGGCGGTGAGTGCGGTGCCCGCGGGCAGGTCCAGCGTGGCCTGTTGGGTGGCTTCGAGTATCTGCCAGGGGTCGGTGTGGTCGGTCGCGCGGGCGTGGCGCCACGTCGGGGTGTGCAACTGATCGCCGACGCCGGTGAACCCGGCAGGCCCGTGCAGCACCGGGGTGTCGCCGATGCCGACGAGTCGAGGCAGGTCAGCTGCGGCGTCCCAGTGCAGGGCGGTGTCGTCGATGGCCGCCAACTCGCCGAGCGCATTGACCCACAGAGCGGTCGAGCGTTCGGTGCCGTTGGCCTGTTCGGTGATGGTCGAAAGCCAACCGTGATCCGACCAGGTGTAATCGGTCGTGCGCTCGGGCGAGGTGGCCCGGATGCGTCGGCCCTGCCCATCGTACTGGTATTCGATGGTTTGTCCGCCCGGTTCGATTCGCCGGACCAATTGGCCGGCGACGTCGTAGTGGAAGGTCCGTTGACCGT
>DATBUK010000066.1:0-8019 GCA_036516155.1 Yaniella sp. | reverse complement strand
TGGGTTTGGGTCATCGTTTTGGTTTACGGCGTTTCTGAAACAGGGCAGCCGACGGCTTCGGAATGTCTGGCCGCCGAGGGGTATCGGGGTCCGATTCCGGGGTGGAATCCTTGGGTAGGTTATCACCGCTAGCTGTGGATTGCGTGGACGCCGCATCCTTACAACTGCGTGCTGCCTTGTCTGCTGTCTGGTCTACTGCGCCGTCTTGCGGCTCGTCTTTTGCCTCGTCGGCGGGCTGCGACGGCTGCTGCTGGGCGCGCGCCAGTTTTTGGGCCAACTCATACGGGGTCGGCGGCTTCTTTACGGTCTCGGCGTCGTCGTTGCGAAACTGCACCGGAATCAGCCCAGAGGGTAATCGGCGCATCATCGGGACCACGCGTCGCGGCCGAATCGTCGGCGGAGGTGGGGTGATATCGAAGAACTCGGCCATCATCTCGCGGGCCAGTTCCACGATGCGGCGTTCATTCAAAAAGGTCAGCCGGCCCGTCAGGCGATCCACGTCGACCCAGGCGACGTCGACGGCCTCCTGGTCGGGGTCGTTTTCAATCGTCAGCTCGCCGCCGGTTGCGCGAAGTAAGAAGTGGTGCACGGTTTTGTGGATGCGCCGACCCGGGACCGTAAACGTGTATTCGATGTGGCCCAGCTCGGTCAGGATGTCACCCGAGATCCCGGTTTCTTCGGCGACCTCGCGCATCGCGGCCTCGTGGTGGTCTTCCTCACCCTCGGGGTGGCCCTTCGGTAGGACCCATTCGAGTCGTCCTCCGCGGTTATACCGTGCAATAATGGCTACCTGATGAGAACCGCGGTGTTCGCGTACGACCATGCCGCCCGCCGAGATCTCTCGTACAGTGGGTATCTGACCGGAAGCATCTGGTCGAAGTCGGCCTGATTGTGCATCCCGACGGACGCGTCGTCGAGCGGACGCACTCGTGCCCCAGACATTGGGTGGGGTGCGATCAGCGGCACCGCGGGCACGGTTGGACATATAATCCACTCTAGCCCGTCACACACCGCGCGGTAGTCCTGTACGCAATCAGGGAGCGCCGTCGACGAAAAAACTTTATCCTTCAACCGGAACGAAAATACCTACACCATCATGTCGAACACCTCCTCCACCAGCTATGCAACCGTGCCCCTGCCGGCCGGTTTTCCCGACGACGTCACACTGCCGAAGTTCGTGGTTGAACTGGGTGAGCGTTTTGACGACGCCGGCTACGAGCTTGCCCTGGTGGGCGGACCGGTGCGCGACATGTTCCTTGGGGCCGACGTCACCGACTTAGACTTCACGACCGATGCGAAACCCGAAGCCATCCAGCAGGTGCTGACCGGGTGGGCCCACGCCCAGTGGGACATCGGCGCGGCGTTTGGCACGATCGGCGCCCGCTACGGCGACTGGACCGTCGAAATCACGACCTACCGCGACGAGAAATATGACCCCGCCTCCCGGAAACCTGAAGTCGTGTTCGGGACCGAGCTGGTCGAGGACCTGCGTCGGCGGGATTTCACCGTCAACGCGATGGCGCTGCGTCTGCCCGATTTTGAACTGGTTGATCCGTTTGGTGGGGTCAAAGCGCTCGTGGCCGGCATGTTGGAAACCCCGGGCACCCCTGAAGCATCGTTTTCCGATGATCCGCTGCGCATGATGCGCGCCGCCCGGTTCGCCGCCCAGCTCGGGGTCACGGTCTCCGATGATGTCGCCACCGCGATGCAAGAAATGGCCGGGCGCATCGAGATCATTTCGGCCGAGCGCGTGCGCGAAGAACTCGTCAAACTCATGAACTCTCCGACCCCGCGGCACGGGCTCGAGCTACTAGTGCATTCCGGAATCGCCGACTACATGCTCCCCGAGCTACCGGCGCTGCGTGAATCGACCGACGACGCGCACCGGCACAAAGACGTCTACCAGCACTCACTGCAGGTCATGGAAAACGCGATCGAACGCGAGGCCGACTACGTCGAGTCCCCGAATTTCGTGCTGCGTTTTGCGGCACTCATGCACGATATCGGCAAACCCAAAACCCGCCGGTTTGAGCCAAACGGCAAGGTGTCGTTCCGCCACCACGACGTCGTCGGCGCCAAAATGGTGTCCAAGCGGATGCGCGAACTGCGCTTCGACAAGGACACGACCAAGGCCGTCGCACGGCTCGTCGAACTGCACATGCGTTTCTACGGGTACGGCGAAGGCGAGTGGACCGATTCGGCGGTGCGCCGCTACGTGACCGACGCCGGCGACCTACTCCCCCACTTGCACGCGCTGACACGCTCGGATGTCACGACCCGCAATAAACGCAAAGCCCGACGCCTGGCCACCAACTACGACGATCTCGAAGCCCGGATTGAGCAATTGGCCGAGGAAGAAGAACTCGCCTCAATCCGGCCAGACCTCGACGGCCAGCAGATCATGGAGATCCTCGACATTAAACCCGGTCCCCTGGTCGGACGCGCCTATAAGCACCTGCTAAACGTGCGGCTCGACGATGGACCAGCCGACTACGAAACCGCCAAACAGGCGCTGCTGGACTGGTGGCAGGATCAGCCTGAAGCCCAAACCCCTGACGAGTAGGCCGAAGTTTCCGCATACTAGAAACATCAGGTAGCAGTCCAGCCAGCAAGGGAGCACGGCCGCATGGGAGATGGTGTTTGGTATAACCCCATGACCTGGCACGGGCCCTGGATCTGGGTGTGGTTGGCCCTGTACTTCATCGTCTTCTGCCGCGCCGGCGGCACGCACCTGATTGGCCGCGCGGTCCGTAACGGGGTCACGCGCGTCAGCTCGATCCAACGCGTGCTGAACTCGGCCTCCTATCAGCGGGCCGAACGCGCCCTCGATCGGTGGGGACCACCCGCCGTGGCCGTGTCTTTTTTGACGATCGGATTCCAGACCGGCATCAACCTCGCCTCGGGTGTGATCCGGATGCGCTGGTATCGGTATCTGCCCGCCCTGCTCATCGGTGGGGCGCTGTGGGCGACGATCTACACGACGATCGGTTCGGTGTCGATCACCGCGATCGGGATCGCATATAACCGGTGGCCGTTCCCCACGATTATTATCACTATCGTATTGGTCATTTTGCTTGTCGGATGGATCATCTGGCGCCTGACCGCTCCCGCAAAAAACCCGCCAGAAAAAGTCTCAAACTCGCGGAACTGACCCTTCCGTAACGGCTGTGACATAGCTAACGTGGCCGGTATGAATGATGCTGAAATATCACTTGCCGCTGAGCTGCAACCCATCGCTGAGATCGCCGAGACCGTCGACATCCCCGACGACGCCCTGATCCCCTACGGCCACCACATGGCCAAGGTCGACACGCAAAAGCTTCCGAAAACCGGGAAGCGCGGAAAACTCGTGTTGGTCACCGGGACCTCCCCCACGCCCGCCGGTGAAGGCAAATCAACTGTCTCTGTCGGGCTAGCTGATGCGCTCAACATCGTCGGCTCCAAAACGATGGTCGCACTGCGCGAACCATCCCTGGGACCGGTCTTTGGCATGAAAGGTGGGGCCACCGGTGGCGGTTACGCCCAAGTGGTCCCGATGGAAAGCATCAACCTGCACTTCACCGGGGACTTCCACGCGATCTCCTCGGCCCACAACCTGCTGTGCGCACTGGTGGATAACCACATCTACCACGGCAATGAACTCGGCATCGACCCGCGCACCGTGCGCGTCAAACGCGTCTTGGACATGAACGACCGCAACCTCCGCAACGTCGTCGTTGGTCTAGGCGGCCGGGCTTCCGGCACTCCGCGTGAAGACGGCTTCGAAATTGTGGTGGCCTCCGAAACCATGGCCGTGTTCTGTCTGTCCCGCGATATCGACGACCTGAAAGAACGCCTGTCGCGCATCGTCGTGGCCGACACCTACGACCGCGAACCCGTGACCGCCGCCCAACTCGGGCCCGACGGCGCACAAGGTGCCATGGCCATCCTGCTGCGCGACGCGATCCGCCCAAACCTCGTGCAAACGCTCGCCGGAACACCCGCACTGATTCACGGTGGCCCGTTCGCCAACATCGCCCACGGTGCGAACTCGGTCATCGCGACCAATACTGCCCTGGATCTGGCCGAAACCGTTGTAACCGAAGCCGGCTTCGGGGCCGACCTGGGTGGTGAAAAATTCGTGAACATCACCGGACCGGCCGGCGGATTCGCCGCAGATGCCGTCGCCGTCGTCTCGACCGTGCGCTCGCTGAAATACAACGGTGGGCTCTCGGTCGACGAGGTCAATAACCCCGGAGACGACCGCACCGGACACCTCGAGGCGATGGAAAAAGGTTCCGAAAACCTCGCCCGTCACTTGAAGAACGTCAAATCCTTCGGCGCCCCCGTCGTCGTGGCGATCAACCAATTCCCACAGGACACCGAAGAAGAACTCCAGTGGGTCAAAGACTTCTGCGCCAAACAGGGCGTGCACGCTGAAGTCGTCAGTGTCTGGGCCAACGGTGGCGAAGGCGCCAAAGCCCTGGCGTCCCACCTCATCGATGTTCTCAACGAGTCTGAAGAGACCGTCCAGCCGATGTTCTCGCCCGACACCGGGATCCGGGAGCGCATCGAACACATCGTCACTAACGTCTACGGCGGTGATGGTGTCGACTTCTCGTCGGCGGCAGAACGTCAGCTAAAACAGCTCGAGGAAGCCGGCCAAGACAAAGTGCCGGTCTGTATGGCCAAAACCCAGTACTCGTTCAGCGATGACCCGAAGGCCCTGGGCGCGCCCAGCGGCTTCCGTGTGACGGTCCGCGAACTGAACGTGCGCGCTGGTGCCGGTTTCGTTGTGGCGCTGACCGGCGCGATGATGACGATGCCCGGGCTGCCAGCAAAACCTGCCTCGGACAAGATGGACGTCAACGACGAAGGCGAGATCATCGGACTGTTCTAACAACAGTTTCTACCGTATTGATGGGTGTCGATCGACTGGTCGGCACCCATCAAGTGTTTTCACGACTGAAATCTGGGCATCAACGCCAGGGGTTATCAGTTCTCCACATTTTTCAATCGGTGTCGCATCGATGATGCACGCAAAAAATTCGAAGTCCCACGAGTCAATATCGCCAGGAGTATAGTTTGTATACCGAAACGGGTTTAATATGGGCCTCTAATTTGTGCATAACTCAAGCCAAATGGAAAGAGGTAACAGTTTATGAAAGCTCAAGATTTTGACGCAGCCTTCGATGAGGGGCAGGACATAACCGACCATCTGGATATGGATAGCGCTCGGAGACCTGCCCGCGAAACTCGTCGAGTCAACGTCGACTTTCCAGCGTGGATGGTTGAAGCTCTCGATGAGTAAGCACAACGGCTAGGCATCACCCGCCAGTCGCTCATTAAAGTCTGGCTCGCTGATCGTCTCGAGCAGCGCAAAGGGTTCGCTGCCTAGGGCGCGAGCTCTTAGAGGATTTCGATCTCGTCGAAGAACGTATCGAACTGATAATCCAACAGGAGCTGTGCAAGGAATCCGGCCATCTGAAGGTTGGGGTACCAATTGAAGAGTACCCAGGCGGCATTATCCACCGATTGGCGCATCGCACGCTCATAGAGCATCGCAACTTCAGGCTCGCCTTCTGCGGCTTCCTCGACCAACTGACGTGTTTCGAAGATATCCGATGCGATCGTTGCGATCAGGCCACGGTCCCGGAGCGATTCAACCCGGGCCACCAGGTCTTCGATATACATCTGACGATGCTCATCCGAGGCAACTTCTGGGTGCGGATGTAAACACTGCGAAGCCCAAGCGATTCCCATCGTAGCTTCGAGTCTGGAACGCACCAGTTCATCATCCCAAGGTTCGGGCGCGGCGCCTTCTCGAAGTGCACGAGTGATCATCGTCAGCTCGTAGATCATCTGCTGGGTGGCGCCTTTGAGGGTGGTTACATCGTGCTGGACGATGGCTTCAGGCCGCTGCGGAAACCCATCATCTCGTACGGGTTCATCGGCATCCATCGGACGCAAATCCAACTCGTGCACGATCGCCATCTGCAAGGCTTCTTGCGGCAGACGAAAGACCTGGTTCGCACCGTGTTCCAGATCCTCGCCAGTAAGGGCTTGCCCTACTTCGGCGCCGACAGAAGGCAACACGCGTTCGGTCAAACGCGCGTAATTGCCGGACATAAAATGGGTGAGGAGTTTGCGATTCCCCGCCGTTGGGGCACCGTAGTTGAGTACGATATGAGTCCCCAGGCGACAGACATCATCGAGGTGTTGACGAGACAGGTACGTCGCATCGCCGCTGCGGCCCTGCGTGTTGAAATCGCGTTGATACTGATACACCGCGCCGGTAAGTAACACCTGTAACCAACCGTAGACGCCGTGCCGGGTGATCAGCTGCTGGTGGGCTTGTACAACTTGAACGACCTGTGGTCTGGCGGCCAGGTTTCCGGTGCGTCCGATCCATTTGGCAAATTCGGCGGTCGCCGTCGGACCGTAGAGCTCGAAACTCCGATCAGTGAGCTTTTGGCTCGACGACGCAAGCGCTTTCAGTCCGCCGAGCTGACGATGACGAGCCAGCAGGTTCTCAGTATCAATCTGATAATCAGTCACGGCGCCATCGTACAACAGACGGTTCAGCCCAACGAGGTGGACCGTGTCTCCTGCTCAAACTCAAAGCTAATCATTTGCTTAGAAGCTCTTGAAGCGACAAGTGGAGTGGTCGTTCTAAAGGAAGTGCCGTATACGACCGGCGCTAATCCGTCTCTCCGAGCATCTTGGTAGCGAGCACGGTGTAGTGGGCAGCGAGTTCGTCCGGGTCAGACATCTGACGACTGGGAAACCAGCGGGCTGTGTCGATGGCCATCGACAAGGCGGCCAGGGTGGTCATGTCGATGTTGCTGGTCGAAAAGTCTCCTGCGATGACACCCTGTTTGATGATGTTGGAGAACACGTCCTGAATGGCCCGTCGGACCTCAGCGACAGACGCGTACAGGTCGCCTTCCAGGTAGTTGAGCTCGTACTGAATCGTTCGAGCAATAACGTGGTGTTTCGCATGCCAGTGCGCGAAATTGTAGAAGCCAGCACGGAATTGTTTCGTGGGGCTGACATCGTCTTGGATGGCCGACCGTAGGCTTTCAAGACACGCCTGGTGTCCAATCATGCTCAACTTGTGGAGCATCTCTTGCTTCGAGGCGTAGTGAATATACATCGCTGCGGGACTCATGTTGGCACCGGTGGCAATATCACGGGTGGTTGTCCCGTTGTATCCCTTCGTCGCAAACGCATCGCGTGCCGAGACCAGCAGCCGATTTGCAGCGTTGGATTCGGTAAACGCGGCGGGACTATCGGGGTGCAAGCCAGTATTCCAGAACTCATCGATGGCGCTTCCTTGAACTGTTTTTTTCACAAGACCTCCAGTGTTGTCTCAACCTCCGCGGTGCGTCATTAACTCTCGCATGAATCACGTGGTTGTGTTGCGCACCTCATGAAATAAGCATATGCTTAGAATCGTGATGTTGGGGGAGCGAGTCCCCCGCGTCGGAAGTTTAGCCCAGCCTCTCCCAATGATGGAGCGAGAGGCAAGGGCCCTAGTACGAACCGAACCTCAACACATCTCAGTAGCTAAAACTGCGTCACCTCACCACGAAGGGAGCGACCATGAGCGAAGAAGCACTGGTCATGGACCAAGAAGACCTGACCTTTTGTCTCTACGACTGGTTAGACGTCAACGGACTCACCAAACTTGCTCGGTACGCCGAACACGACCGGGAAATTTTCGACAGTATCCTGGATGTCAGCCGCGAAGTCGCAATTGAGCACTTTCTGCCGCACCGTCGTCAAGCAGACCTCGAGGAACCTCAGCTGATGGATGGGAAGGTGCAGCTCGTCGAGGCCATCAAGCCAGCCGTCGATGCTTTCGCCGAAGTCGGGTTGATGTCAGCGACCATGGATGAAGAAGATGGTGGATTTCAGCTGCCCCACGTGGTCTACCGAGCCGCATTCATGTGGTTCCAGTCAGCAAACCTGGCGACCGCATCGTATCCGCTCTTGACCATCGCGGCCGCGCACCTGATTCGTGAACATGCCTCGCAA
>DATBUK010000065.1:0-17310 GCA_036516155.1 Yaniella sp. | reverse complement strand
GAATCGGGGGCCGCGGTTGAGGTCATGATTTTTGAAACGGTTGACCTGATTGAACCGATGGCGATCTATCGGGATATCCCTAATGCCTGTGAGACGCTGAGCTCTACCGAAGTTGAGGGAGCCGAAGCGACCTTCACGAAGGTTCCAGGACTCGATGCTCTGCACCTGGAAATTTCCGATGGCGATGAAGTCGAGACCTTGGCGGTCGGCGGCTCGTCGGTGAATGCCCGGTTCCATATGTATATGACGGCCGAACAGGTTTCGATGGAAGAAGCCCAGGAGATGTTCGGGGCACAAGCCGAGAAGCTTCAGGAAACGTTCCGCGATCAGGTCAGTAGTGCTGTCTCGGACCCGACGGAATCCCCAAGCTCAGCTGAGTCCGAGGCCGATGAACCCACTGACGCGACGACGTCCGCCGAGCCTACCGAAGAAACGAACTGAGCTAGGCCAAAGCCTCCGAGCTGCTGGCGCCACGCCCGGCGAGAAAAACCACGAGTTAATTCAGGAATATTTCCTACCCAAATATAGTTGAGTTAAGTAGACTCAAGTTTAGGTTCTGATGCCCCGACGTGTTGGGAGCAAGGAGTATTCATGAAGACACAGTTCACGACCAAATCCCAAGAGGCGTTATCGGCTGCGGCCATGAATGCCTCAACCGCAGGCAACCCTCAGGTTGAACCTGCTCACATTCTTAAAGCACTTATGGATCAGCGCGAATCGGTCGCCGTCGCGATCCTTAAAGGCGCATCCGTGGATCCCGATGTCATCTCGACGAAGGCGTCCAGCCAGATTGCAGCGCTACCAAAAGTCTCGGGTTCGTCCGTTGCCGAAGCACAGCTGTCGCGGGCAGCATTGGCTGTCATCTCAGCTGCACAAACAGAAGCGAATTCGAACCATGACCAGTATGTTTCGACCGAACACCTCCTGCTCGGTCTGGCCGCAGACAGCGGTGAGACCGGCAATGCACTGCGTGAGGCCGGAGCCACTGTCGAGGCTCTGACTGCCGCGATGACCGCGATTCGTGGGGATACGAAAGTGACCTCACCTGATCCCGAGGGAACGTTCCAAGCCCTAGAGCAATACGGCAATGACCTGACCGAGGTTGCGGCGTCGGGGAAATTAGACCCGGTGATCGGACGTGACGCTGAAGTGCGTCGTATCATTCAGGTCTTGTCGCGCCGTACCAAAAATAATCCAGTGCTCATTGGTGAGCCTGGCGTCGGTAAAACCGCCGTCGTGGAAGGGCTAGCGCAGCGCATGGTCGCCGGTGACGTGCCCGAATCGTTGCGCGGCAAACGGCTTATCGCCCTGGACCTCGGTGCGATGGTCGCGGGTGCGAAATATCGAGGCGAATTCGAAGAGCGGCTCAAAGCTGTGCTCGAAGAAATTGCTCGGGCCGAAGGTGAAGTCGTCACGTTTATTGACGAACTCCACACCGTCGTGGGCGCGGGCGCTTCCGAAGGTTCTCTGGATGCCGGGAACATGCTCAAACCGATGCTCGCGCGCGGGGAGCTGCGCCTCATCGGGGCTACCACCCTGGATGAATACCGCGAGAATATCGAAAAAGATCCAGCCCTGGAGCGTCGATTCCAACAGGTCTTCGTCGGGGAACCGACGGTTGACGACACGATCGCCATCCTACGCGGGTTGAAGGAACGCTACGAAGCCCACCACAAGGTCGCGATCGCCGATGCGGCGCTTGTAGCCGCGGCGAATCTGTCGAATCGGTACATTTCCGGCCGACAGCTACCGGATAAGGCTATCGACCTGATGGATGAGGCTGCCTCTCGGTTGCGGATGGAAATCGATTCGGCTCCCGAATCGATCGACAAACTCCGCCGCGCGGCTGACCGCCTCACTATGGAAGAGCTCGCACTGGAAGGCGAAACCGATCCAGCGTCCGTCGAGCGCTTAGCGGCGTTGCGCGCGGAACTTGCCGATACCAAAGAGGAACTGGCGGCAATGACGGCAAAATGGGAAGCCGAGAAAGCCTCCCTGAACAAAGCCGGTGACTTGCGAGTCCAGCTGGATGAGTTACGTTCGGCGGCAGAAAAGGCGCAGCGTGAAGGTGACCTGGCGGAGGCCTCGCGGATCCTTTACGGGGAGATCCCGCAGGTAGAAAAGGATCTGGCAGCCGCCGAAGCGGCCGATTCAACGCAAACTTCCGAAGACACCCCGATGGTGTCTGAACAAGTTTCTGCCTACGATATCGCCGAGGTCATCGAGGCCTGGACCGGTATTCCGGCCGGTCGCATGCTCTCCAGTGAGCAAGAGAAGCTTTTGCAGATGGAAGAGCATATCGGCCGACGGCTGATCGGGCAGCACCGTGCTGTTGAATCGGTTGCCGATGCGGTCCGTCGTTCCCGTGCCGGCGTATCGGACCCGAATCGGCCCATTGGCTCCTTCCTCTTCCTCGGCCCCACGGGGGTAGGGAAGACCGAGCTGGCGAAATCGTTAGCCGAATTCCTCTTCGATGATGATCGGGCCATGGTCCGGATTGACATGTCGGAGTATTCGGAGAAACACTCGGTTGCGCGCCTGGTTGGTTCGCCTCCCGGTTATGTTGGTTACGAGGAGGGTGGTCAACTGACCGAAGCTGTACGTCGCCGTCCATACTCAGTAGTACTGCTCGACGAAGTGGAAAAAGCTCACCCAGAGGTCTTCGACATCCTGCTGCAAGTGCTCGATGACGGGCGGCTGACCGATGGCCAGGGGCGGACCGTAGACTTCCGCAACACCATTTTGATCTTGACCTCAAACCTGGGGTCAGAGTTTTTGGTGGATGCTAGTCTGGATCCTGCTGAGAAGCATGCCCGAGTTGATAGCGCTGTGCGTGCTGCGTTCAAACCGGAGTTTCTCAACCGTTTAGACGACGTGATCCACTTCGATCCGCTGTCGATTGTCGATTTGGTCAAGATTGTGGACCTGCAGGTTGCCGAACTTGCCAATCGTCTTGCGGAGCGACGCATTCGCCTCGAAGTCTCACCGGCTGCTGCCGAATGGTTGGCACGTGTCGGTCACGACCCTGCCTACGGGGCACGTCCGCTTCGCCGGCTGATCCAGCGCGAGATTGGGGATACTTTGGCGAAGAAGATTCTGGCGGGTGAGGTCAACGACGGTGATGTCGTGGTTGTCGACGCCGATGGTGAAGGCATTCACCTGAGCAGCGGTTCATCGCCTGCGTTAGAAGAACACGAAGACGAGCACATCGTATAGCACCGTGTAAACGTTGATCACATAACACTTTGAGCCCAACCGATCGGTTGGGCTCAAAGTGTTTCTAGGCTATGCCATCTGAGATGCGAATGACGGCGACTGCCCCGGACGGTCTTAGGATTCGTCTTCGGTCGTAGTGGGCGATGCTGTAGGAGAAGCCTCGTCGTCATCCCCATTCTCAGCGGCATCCTGAGCAGTCTGGATGGGAGCTCGAGACTGTTCTTCTTCGGAACGTTGGTCGTCTACTTCGGGCTCTTCGACTAATGAAGCGGAGAAGGTAGTTTCGTCGTTGGTAGAAACAATGCAATCAATGCGACGGTCAGCCTCGTTCTCCCAGGTGTATTCCGAAGGACGTGAAGTATTGATTGAATAGGTTGCCTGCGTGTCTTCCAACAGCGGGATATCCGCGCAAAAGGTTTCAGAGGATTCGCGTAGCTCGTCTTCGCCGGGATAGGTCATGTCTTCTGAGTACAGCCGACGACCGATGAGCTGGGCGTTATGTGGTGTGGTGCATTCGACAATATCAGCGGCTTCGCTTGCGTCTGTGTAGTTCGCCAAGCAGTCCCCGGGTAAGAAATTTTCAGGAGACACATTCGTCGCAATAATCCCGTCAATTCCGGGTGAAGGGTTGCGAGTGGTGGTCTCTTCGGGTGCCTCGGCTTCGTTGTTGTCGCTGGAACTAAAGCTATACAAAAAGAATCCGACGATCGCGAGAACGACGATCAAAACTGAGAAGAAGATGATCCACGAGTTGCGACGAGACTGGCGTTCCTGTTGTTGCCGCAGCTCACGCCGTGTTGGCCTCACGGCGCCTTCAGCTGACAGCGGAGACTCATCGGCTGAGTCGGGCTGGTTGGCGGCTGGGCTCATGCCGGTTCATCATCCTTCCTGACAGCGGGAATTAGTGGCTTTCCTGCTGTTCGCACCTGGCGAGTCGAGCAGCGGTGTGCTGGTTATTAGCTGATCATAGAGTGAAAGCTCCGGTTATACCAGAAACATTTTAGCCCCAGAGGCGCGAACTCTACTCAAACATGTTAACCTAGTAAGCACGAACCATTACGAATAAGAGACCTCACCGGCAACACGAGCCTTACGTTGTCGCTACTGAGGACACAGAGACCGCGAAGGGGGTCACGCTCATGGGGCGCGGCCGTCAAAAGGCAAAGGCAACCCGTCAGGCACGGGACATGAAGTACTTCTCGCCAGCTACCGACTTGGCAGCACTTGAGCGAGAGCTAGCCGGAAAGAAACCCAACAGGGACCACGACCACGAGTACGCCGAATACGCGGAAAAATATAACGCTTACGACGATGAGTATGACGAGGACTCATCGTATTAGCAGGCTCTGTCTCTTAGGGTTTCCCAACTTTCTTAGCAGATCGGTCTGGTTGGATGACAAGCTCATCTGACCGACCGATCTCTTTTGAGACCTCCTCTTTTCCCGAACACCATCCGGCTTACGCCACACATCAGTCTGCCCTGCGCTCGGTCGAACGGGTCATTGACAACACGGCACCCCGACAAAATGTCCAAGTAGCCTCAACAGGTCTGCTGCAATTACTCAAGCTCCGACCTCTGGTTCTCACCGGAGCAGGTATGTCGACAGACTCCGGCATCCCGGACTACCGAGGTCCTGCCGGTTCCTTACGCCATTCTCGGCCGATGACCTACCAAGAATTCCTGCATGACGACGCAGCCCGACGGCGCTACTGGGCCCGCTCATTCGTCGGGTGGCGCTATATGAACGAAGCCACCCCTCATCGAGGCCACGAAATTTTAGCGCGCTGGAATACCGCCGACATCATTTCGGGGATCATTACGCAAAACGTGGACGGTTTGCATCAGCGTACCCAGCGACAAGCCGATGCCCAAGTCGATCCACCACGAGCACCCGCACCGGTTATTGCGCTCCATGGGTCTATGGATGAAATCGAATGTCTGGTCTGCGGGGTCAAAGAAGATCGCGAAGCGTTTGGTGAACGTCTCCAAGAAGCAAATGCCCATGTTGCCGAGCAGTGGCAGGTCGAGCATCAAGATATCAATCCGGATGGAGATGCTCGTATCCCACAAGAGTGGGTGGATGAGTTCACCATGGTCCAGTGCCTCAATTGTGGCTCCGACAAGCTCAAACCGACGGTTGTCTATTTTGGGGAGATAGTCCCCAAACAGCGCAAAGAAGCGATCAAGAAGCTCCTGTCTGAAGCCGGCGCCCTTATCGTCGTGGGTTCCTCCCTGGCCGTGATGAGCAGCTACCGGATCCTTCTTGAAGCGGACCGGACTCGGAAACCCATCGGTATTATCAATCTGGGTCCCACACGGGGCGAAGACCGGGCGACGTTTCGATGGCGGACCGGAGTAAAGCAGGCCCTAGAGTGGCTTGACGAACAACTCCTCACGAACTGATCGTTCACGGACTCCAGTACACGTTGCGGTAGCGCGTTTGGGTGGGATCTTGACTCGGTGGCAGACTGCAGGACGGCCGGCCATCCTTCTCCATATGGATCATCAACAGCTCCCGGTGTACCGCAGCGTGATGCTGTCGACACAGCAACACTCCGTTGGAGACCGAAGTGGAACCTCCGTTTGCCCATGCTTCGAGGTGATGTGGCTCGCACCAAGGGGCCGGTCGGGGACACCCAGGAACCACGCATCCTCGATCTCGAACATGTAGGGCTCGTCGCATCGCGGGAGTAAAACTTCGTTGCGCTCGGCCGACGTCGAGGGGCTGAGACGTGCTGCTCAGCACCATCGGAACGATTCGTTGATGACACGCCTGTTGTCGTGCCAACGAAGGATCAATCTTCGTGTTTCCAGGAGAGGCCACAGGCGCGCTCAGTCTCTGGGAAGGACCCTTGAGCTGTTCCAGAACTTTTATAAGTTCTGAATCTTCGTTCTTGGTGTCTTGTGTCTTGGAAGATAGCTGCATCCGAGAGTGTGTACCAACCAGGTCTTGCAAAGTGATTTCGACGATCAGATCGAGGTTCGGTCGGAGGAGTTGGTAGCCGGGTGGAATGAAAGCTGTCAGCGGATCGTCCGGGGGAGCCGCTGGAGTAGCAATATGAGCTGCGCTGTCCTCTGAAGGCCTGGTAGGTGGACTCTCTTTGGGTGTTGTGTCCATACCTAAAATATCACTGAGTGTTTCGGAGTGTGCAGCAGCCCGTTCGAGAGCAGCATCGCGGTTCTGCTGTTCTTCGAGGGTGGCATGCGGATCATAGGTTTTGTGCAACATCAGACCTGCGGAAGTGAAATCCAATAGCGTGTTAAGCCAGCGTTCGGCTCTGGTTTGCCCGTCGAATAACTTCCCGATGCCCAAATCGATATCTTCGGATGTGAGACGGTCAGTGTTGCTATGGGGTGCCTCAGGATCGGAGGGACTCGGTGCGGCCTCACCGTTCGATGGTTCGTCAGGGATCGCGTCGTGAGCCCGTGCGCGCAGCGCAGAGATTGTCGAATCGAGTTTGGTAGCGAATTCGCGAATGGCTGTGAGGTGTAAGAGCTCAGCGTCATCGACGACGAGACTGAGTCGGTGGAGTCTGTCTCCGATCGGGGCGTCATAGAAGATGCCCTTTTCGTGTTTGATCTGCTCGTTGGTCAAGGTTTGGGCAGGTCCAATGAGTTCATTGGTCACAGCGTCGCTTTGCGCTTTGGCGAAACGGCCAAACGTATGCGGGTCACTGCGTAACGCGTGGCGCACAAATTCTCGCTCCTTATGACGCACCATATCGTCGGCGGTATCTTCGTCACCACCTGCACGGCGAACGGCTTGCCGAATCGAAGTCAGTCTCTGATGCGCTGCCACTGCTGAATCAAACGGAAGTCGACCTTGCTGTAGGTGGGAGGCCAGGTGTGGGGTGACAGTCTTGGTTCGCCGGTAATGCATGGACGGCCACATCGTATTGGCCGCGAACAGTCGTTTGTCGATGGTCGAATAAGTGACGCGAAGCGCGGTGGCAACGTAGGCGGTTGCCGCTGCCAGAGGCGTTTCCCCTTGCCTGCGTCCAGGTATATCGATCGCAGTTTCGGGCCGACGAAGCTCAGATACCAAATCTGCGGTTGCTCGAATGCACACGACATTGGACAGATGAACGTTATCTTGTCGAATCTGAGCGTATTCTAGCCGTGAGAGTTTTCGCGGAAGCGGCGATGATCGCTCCGGTTGCTCCTCGTCGGCTGTAGGTGTGCGGGTATCGGTGGTAGAAGTCGCGTCGTTTGGTGCGGTTGATGAGACCGCGATATCAGTAAAGAGTTCGTCACCGGAGGAAGTGGTGAGCAACTGTCGTTCCCGTAGAGTCGCCTGAGTTTTTAAGGCCTGCAACTCGGCCAGCGTGAACGTGGTGAGGGCGTCGCCGAGTTTGCTGTCCACTGAAGCATGAGCCGAAAGCATCACAGGCGACATACGTTGAGACAGTGGCAGCAACTCTTCAACTGATTCGATCTCATCAGTTTCATCGACCAGTCCTGTAGGGGCGGTGCCCAATCCATCGGCAAAAATGCTATCAGCAGACAGGTTGATGCTTGGCTTTGTCGTAGCGTCCGGGGCAGTGGGGCTTATTGCGGCAGGGTGGGTGCTTGGTGCGGTCGTGGAATCCGTCAATGGGTAACACCTCCTTCCGGTCTGGTGCTTTCCAGTGTCCTAGGAAGCCAATCGAGCTGCAGGCAGCAGGAAACAGATGTGGATAACCATGCAGCGTCACTTCCAATTGTGGATAAGGAAGGCGTGTGAGAGGAGCGGCTGGTAGAAACACCTCATGCAATGATATGTCGTCGGAACACTGCGACGTAGACTGGGAGGACCGACCTGTGAATTCGGACACACGAGGGAAAGGCTGTCTGTGACCACACCAAACGCTACTGAAACTGCGACCTCTGCTGCATGTTATGAAAACCTCACGCCGCTGGCTTTCCTGGGCCGCACAGCGCAGACGTTTCCGGATCGGGAAGCCATCGTGTACGGCACCCGACGGAGCACATATGCTCAGTTTGAAGACGAGGTGCAAAAGTTAGCTCGCACGCTAGCGCAGTCAGTGGAACCAGGGCAGGTCGTCACATTTGTGGCTCCCAACATCCCCGAAATGCTCATTGCGCACTTTGCTGTGCCACTCATTGGCGCCGTGTTGAATCCGCTCAATCCACGCCTATCGGGCCGGGAATTTCGCTACATTTTTGAACACGCTGAAACGCAGATGGTGTTTGTCGACTCTGAGGTCGCCGACGTCGTTGCCAAGGCTGCTGCAGGTCTAGAGAATCCGCCGGTGGTCATCGAAGTCGTTGATGAACAGTTCGGAGCGGCTCCGACTGGTCAACTTCCGACGTACAGCGACTTCCTGGCAGCAGCGCCAGCACAAACCGCTGACAATACCTTCACATACGAGGTTGACAACGAACTTGCTACCATCACACTGAATTACACCTCAGGAACGACCGGCCCACCCAAAGGTGTGGTGTATACCCACCGTGGGGCCTATCTTTCAGCGCAGGCCAACGCGCAGCATTATCAACTCGATGGCCAGTCCAAATACTTGTGGACGCTCCCGATGTTTCACTGTAATGGATGGACCATGCCGTGGGGTGCGACCGCGACAGCCTCGACTCACGTGTGCTTGCGTGCCGTGCGTCAAGATGCCATCTGGGACGCATTCGAGCAGGAGCACATTACACATTTATGCGGCGCACCAATTGTTGCGGCATCCATTATCGAGGCAGAACGTGCCCGTCCGCTGGACCGTCCCATACGTCTGGTGACGGCGGCATCAGCTCCGCCACCGTCGGTCATCGAAGGATTGGAAAGCCTGGGCATCACGCCCGTCCACGTGTACGGGCTGACTGAGACCTACGGTCCTGCCACGATCAATGAGCCCCAGGACCACTGGGCGGAACTATCAGTCACCGAGCGTGCCCGTCGTCTTGCTCGCCAAGGTGTGCCCATGGCCCAAAACACCCAGGTTGCGGTCGTCGACCCTGAAGGAAACCAGTTACCTGCCGATGGCGAATCCCAAGGCGAAGTAGTCATCCGCGGCAACGGGGTCATGGCGGGATACTACAAGAACCCGGAAGCGACCCAAGAAGTGTTTGCTGGCGGGTGGTTTCACACCGGTGATATCGGGGTCCAACACCCAGACGGCTACATCCAGCTCATGGACCGTCTCAAAGACATCATCATCTCGGGCGGAGAGAACATCTCCTCGATTGAAGTTGAGGGAGTGCTGCACGCCCATCCGGCGGTCTCTGACGCAGCGGTCATTGGGGTCGCGGATGAGCGCTGGGGCGAACGTCCCGTGGCCTATGTGGTCGTGAACCGCGAGGTGTCATCGGATGAGCTTCGTGAGCACTGCCGCGCCTCGCTGGCTGGGTTTAAGGTGCCCGACGCATTCCACATGCTCAGTGAACTTCCGCGGTCCTCCACCGGGAAAATCCGGAAGACCGAGCTGCGCGAGATGGCCGACTAAGCCGGGCCTTGTCGTGGTGGGTTATTGAGCGTGATGCTGCCAAACGGGCTCACGCTTTTCTAAGAATGCGCCGATGCCCTCCTGGGCATCGGCCATCAGGGCATTTTGAGTCATGACCTCGGACATCTTGGTGTAGGCATCTCCGGTCGAGAGCGTGAGCTGCTCGTAGAACGCTTGTTTCCCAATGCTCACGGTCGCGGCTGAGGCCTTCGCAACCCGGGCCGCCAGATCCGCCACCGCCTCATCGAGTGTTTCATCGGAAACAACATCAGACACCAAACCGTGTGCAAGTGCTTCGTCGGCAGTGATGGGATCACCGGTCAAGAGCATCCGCATCGCGACTTTTTGGGGCACCGCCCGACTCAGCGCGACCATCGGGGTCGAACAAAACAATCCAATCCGTACCCCCGGCGTCGCAAACCGCGCGGATTGCGACGCTACCGCGAGATCACAGGTCGCCACAAGCTGACATCCGGCGGCGGTCGCTAAACCGTGCACCTTGGCAATGACGGGCTGGTGAATGTTTTGGATGGTCAGCATCAGCTCGGAACATGTTTCAAAAATCTCACGTTGCTGTGCTTCACCGGCGCCGCGGACCTCACTGAGATCGTGGCCAGCAGAAAAGACCTTGCCCTTGGAAGCGAGGACCACCACGTGGATGTCATCGCGGGTGCCGATATCAGTGAATGCGGCCGTGAGCTGTTGCATGGCTGCAAGCGACAAAGCGCCCATTTTGGCCGGGTTGTCTAATGTGACGGTCGCAACCGCCCCATCAACGGATACTTCAACTAACGACGACATGGCATCTCCTTGGCCGGTGAGCAGGACAGAACATACTGTTGTCCAGCTTACGCCGGGAGTGTCACGCGGAGAAGAGCAAGTGGTTATTGCGCGTAGGCGCCGTGCAAGAGCACCCCACCGCCGTCAACACCTTTCGCGCCTTGAATGAAGTCGTCGCCGGCCTTTGTGGCGTCATCGGTGAGTGATTGGACTTCACCGATCTGCCAGGCCGGCATGTCGTGTTTCTTCAGCCAGGACAATGCGGTCTTGGCTGCCTCTGGCGCGACCACAGCGACCATCCCGACGCCCAGATTGAGGGTTCGTTCAAGATCGACTTGCGGCACCTGGCCAGCCTCTGCCATCACAGAGAATACGGCGGGCAGCGACCAGGTCGACCGATCGATCGTAGCCATCAGCCCCTGGGGGAGCACCCGGGCAAGATTCGCGGCGAGCCCTCCACCGGTGATGTGAGAGAACCCGCGCAAGGCGAATGCGTCGTCGTTCAGTTCATCGACGAGTTCGAGGCAGGTCGTGGCATAAATTCTGGTGGGCTCGAGAAGTTCTTCGCCTAGGCTACGACCGAACTCTTCGACGTGGTCATCCCAATTCCAGCCGCGAGCTGAGACGACCGAACGCAACAAGGAGTAGCCGTTGGAATGCACCCCCGACGATGCCATCGCGAGTACGACGTCGCCTTCGCGCACCCGTTCGGGGCCAAGGATCTTCGAGCCTTCGACGACACCGGTGACCGCACCGGCCACATCATATTCATCGGGCGCGAGCAGGCCCGGGTGCTCAGCCGTTTCACCACCAATCAGCGCTGTATCAGCGAGTTTGCAACCGGTCGCGATGCCTCGGACGATGTCGGCGATGCGTTCGGGGACGACTTTTCCGGTCGCGATGTAGTCCGTCATGAACAAGGGCTTTGCCCCGACGACGACGATATCGTCGACGACCATGCCGACCAGGTCTTGGCCAATGGTGTCGTGAATATCCATGGCCTGGGCGATCGCGACCTTCGTGCCGACCCCGTCGGTCGAAGTGGTCAGCACGGGACGACGGTAGCTGGTCAGCGGCGTTGCATCCCACATGCCAGCAAACCCGCCAAAGCCGCCCAGCACCCGGCTGCTGTGGGTGGCGGTCACCGCGGATTTCATCAATTCAACGGCATCGTCACCGGCCTCGACATCCACCCCGGATGTGGCATAGGTGATCGGTTGGGACCTGTCTTTGTCAGTCACGTTATTTCCTGTCTGTGTGCAACTGCGGTACGTCGGTGGGGTAATTGCCGGAGAAACAGGCGGTGCACAAGGTGTCCGGGTCCTGTTCTGTCGCGGCGATAGTGCCTTCCAGCGAGATATAGGCGAGCGAATCTGCGCCGATATGCGTGCGGATCTCTTCGATCCCTGCACCGTTGGCGATCAATTCGGCCCGGGTAGCAAAGTCAATACCGTAAAAACACGGCCATTTGACCGGTGGTGAAGAAATTTTGACGTGGACCTCGCGGGCTCCAGCAGAACGCAACATCGAAACGACCTGACGCTGAGTATTGCCGCGCACGATCGAGTCGTCGACGACGATTACGGACTTGCCCGCGACCACCGACGGCTGCACATTGAGCTTCAGCCGGATCCCCAATTGACGCAACGTCTGGGATGGCTTAATGAACGTGCGTCCCACGTAGGAGTTCTTCACGAATCCATGACCCAACGGGATGCCGGATTCTTCAGCGTACCCGATGGCTGCCGGCGTACCGGAGTCCGGCACCGGAACCACAATATCGGCTGCGGCGGTGTTTTCTTGGGCAAGCTGACGACCCATTTCAAGGCGCGACTCGTACACACTGCGCCCGTTGATCGCCGCATCAGGACGCGCAACATACACGTACTCGAAAATACAACGAGCCAGATCACTTGCTGCAAAGCGGCTGGAACGCACCCCGTTCTGGTCGATCGCCAGGATTTCTCCGGGTGCCACCTCACGAATGAAGGTAGCACCGACGGTAGCTAGTGCGGCTTGTTCGGAGGCGACAACCCAACCGCTTGACAGACGTCCAAGGACCAAAGGGCGGAACCCGTGACGGTCACGCACCGCGTACAGGGCGGACTCGGTCATCATGACGACGGAAAACGCGCCTTCGAGCTGACCGAAGACTTCGGTTGCGGTCTCTTCGAGTGAGTTCTCGCCCTGGCCGTGCAGCAGCGTCGTAATGAGTGCAGTATCGGAGGTGTTGCCCTGGGCGATCTCACCAGAGTCAATTTCGCCAAAACGGGCTGTGATGAGGGCTTTGACCTCTTCGCGGTTGGTCAGCTCACCGTTGAGGCCCAGTGCAACGGTGCCTCCATCAGCGGTGGCTCCCAGGGTGGGTTGAGCAAAACGCCAATCGTCTGCCCGTTGTGACCCGTATCGGCAGTGGCCAATGGCAATGTGCCCGACCAGGGAAGACAGCGTGGCCTCATCGAAGACCTGGGAGACTAGGCCGACGTCCTTATAGACCGAGATGCGTTCTCCGGTGGAGGCCGCGATACCCGCAGATTCTTGTCCGCGGTGCTGGAGCGAATAGAGCCCGTAGTAGGTGAGCTTGGAGACTTCTTCGCCCGGCGCCCACACGCCGAACACCCCGCAAGCGTCTTGGGGTGCGTCTTCAGTTAGCTGGTCGACCATGCGTCATTTCCGTTTGGTTCGTTTTTTGGTTTTGGCGGCAGCTTTAGTTTCTGCCTTCCGGGCGCGGTAGGCCTCATTGGCGCGCTCGCGCTGCTGGAAGAGTGCCCACTCACTGTAATCATCTTCGGTCATGGCCACATCTGCCGCCGACGGGTCATCCGTGCGGCGCGCGTACATGGTTTCGGTGCTGGCCTTTGACCGCCGGTCAATGACCAACCACACCACAGCACCGATAGTGAGCCCGACGATGGCGCACAAGGCAGCCACAAAGCCCAGTGTTTGGGTTTGTGAATAACCTCCGATGGGGCCCTGCAGGGGGACCCAGAAACAGGCCACCACAAAACCCAAGACCGCTCCGGTCACCATGAACGGGGCAATCTTTGGGGCGCGACGATACACCAGTTGTTGTGGTGCATCTGCCGCATCAGAGGGATCTTCAAGTCTGCTGTCAGCCATAGTGTCCTCAGTCTAGCGCGTCGATCTGGGTGCTTGAACCAGCATGACCGGCTTGTGGATTCACCCTCGTGCACGGTCAGCCTCGTTCAAGTTTGACCAACGGGAAGAACTCAGACAAATCTGTTCGCTGCCCGGAAGCTTGCACCTTGCCGGCATCCACCGCTTCGGTCCATTGCAGTTGACCGGTCACCAGCTTCAGCCACGTGTTCGCGTCAGTTTCGACCACGGCCGGTGGGGTTCCGCGGGTGTGCGTCGTCCCCGCGATGATCTGGGTGACCCCAAAGGGCGGTACTCGAACCTCGACGGAACCTCCCGGCGCCAAGACCGCTAATTCCTCGAGCGAATACCGCACCGCGGTTGCCCGGACACTGCGCGTGGCCTGGTCCGGGTCGGCTGCCCATTGTCGAACCGCGGCGACGCCATCGGTGACCTGAATCTTTCGTCGCGTCATGTGCGCTGCATCCTTCCGTATTAGTCGAGTAGGCGAAGCACTTCCGGGGCGACTTTGATGCCGCCGACCGGCTGGTTGCCACCATAAATTGGCGGCACGATGCGCTCCACAACCTGGCTCATAGCTTCGACCGACAGGGCCTCAGGAGCAAAATTGGCCAGCAGCACAAGTGCTACCAGATGGGTCGCGCGATGGGTGGAATCGATCATCGAGACCGCTACTGCTGTGCCATTCGGGGCGGCAAGCGCTACGATCCCGTCGGCACCGAGCTTGACGACCAGCTGGAGTTCGTCCAGGATCACCGTATCGGGACGGTTGCGTCCTGCGACTGCTTCGGGGTAATCCAGCATCGCTCGGGCAACCATTGCTGCCGGAAGTTCGGCGCTGCGGGCCTCCACGGCCTGGCCCAGGCGGCTGAATCCGCGAGCCAACGACGCCAGCGACATGACCGGAGTCGGTGCTCCACACCCGTCGACGCCGATGTGTGAAATGGAAGTCGAGCAGTAGTCTTCGAGCACCCGGATCGTCTCGCGCTGCACAGCCGCTTCAGCGTGTAAATACTCTGCCGGGTTGGCCCCAGAGGCAACAGTGGCCGCAAGAAATCCGGCGTGTTTTCCCGAACAATTATGCGCCAGCCGCGACCGTTCCAGCGGAATCGGCGCCTGCTCGAGCGCAGCCTGAGCAACCTGTGACGCCGACGCCGGAAACGCAGCCGGACAAGCCAGATCGTCGTGCCCTAATCCCACGCTGGCTAGCACCTGCGCGGCGAGCTGCTGATGGTACGTCGTGCCCTGGTGGGAGCCAGCTGCAAGCGCCAATGCAGCGCCAGACAGGTCGGCTCCGCAACGTAGTGAGGCAATCGCCTGGAACGGTTTCAAGGCAGACCGCGGATACACCCCGGCGGCTGGGTCACCGATGGCGGCAAGCTGGATACCGGCAGCATCCACGACGACGGCAGAACCAAAGAACCGGTTTTCGATCACACCATTGCGGGTGGCTGTGGCCAGCTGGACGACGTCGGTAGCACGGATCGGGTCAGGCATGGCTCTCCTATCGTTTGGTCTTGCGCCGGTAGATCGCCCGGGTCACGATGGTCGAGACCACCGCGCCGATGCCGATGGCAGCAAATGCATACGGTAAATCTCCGCGGACCGCACCAGCAAACGCTCGGAAGCCCAACCATGCCACGAAGCCGCTTGCGAGGGTGACGAGCAGCCACAGGTAGACAATGCGTAGCCAGCGCGGCAGCAGCGGACCCTGGCCGAAGGGGAGGTGGCGACGATGATACGACATGGTGGCCAGTCTAGTCGCAGGCATCCACATATTTCGGACACACCGCCCAACCTGCGCGATGAACCGACTACGCTTAGGAGCGTGAAAACTTTAGTCTTGGGCCCTGGTGGCCGCGAACACGCAATTGTGCAAGCCTTGCGCGCTGATCCGCTCGTTTCTGAGGTGCGGTGCGCCCCCGGAAATGCGGGAATCGCGAAGGAAGTTCCCGTCTACCCAATTGATGTCACTTCCCCGCAGCTCGTGGTGGAACTGTGTCAAGACCTCCAACCCGACCTTGTCGTTGTTGGTCCCGAGGCGCTGCTGGCCGCCGGGGTCACCAACGCGCTGCAGGCCGCCGGTTTCTCGGTGTTTGGGCCGACCCATCAGGCTGCCAAACTGGAATCTTCGAAAGCCTTCGCCAAAGAAATCATGGCCGCTGCCGGAGTACCCACGGGCCAATCGCACGCTGCCGTGAACGTCGAGCAATTGGAAGCCGCGCTGGACGAGTTCGGCGCGCCCTATGTGGTCAAGGACGACGGACTCGCGGCCGGCAAAGGGGTCGTGGTGACCTCGAATCGCGACGAGGCCATCGCCCACGGCAAAGCCATATTTGCCGGTGGCGATCCGGTGCTGGTCGAAGAGTATTTGGACGGCCCAGAAGTGTCCGTATTCGTCATCGCCGATGGCAAAGATGGCGTCGCGATGGCTCCCGCCCAGGACTTTAAACGCGTCTTTAACGACGACGAAGGCCCCAACACCGGCGGGATGGGCGCCTACACGCCGCTGGAGTGGTTACCCGAAGGGTTCACCGATGAGGTAATGGAGCGCGTCGCTCGTCCGGTGCTGGCTGAAATGGCTGCACGCGGCACACCGTTTACCGGCGTGCTGTACTGCGGGCTAGCGGTCACTAGCAAGGGCATCCAGGTCATCGAGTTCAATGCGCGCTTTGGTGATCCAGAAACCCAACCGGTCTTGGCCCGGTTGGACACCCCACTGGGTCAGGTGCTGAAAGCCGCAGCAGATGGCAAGCTTGGCACCACGTACCCGACCCTGAAGTTCAAGGAGGACGCTGCAGTTGGAGTTGTGCTCGCCTCGGAGGGTTACCCGGAGGCACCAATCACCGGAGCCCAGATTACCGGGGTGGCCGAGGCGGCCAAGCACGCAGACGTCACGGTCTTGCATGCCGGAACCACAGCTGGCGACACCGGCGAGTTCACCGCTTCCGGAGGCCGGTTACTGACCGTCGTGGCGACCGGTACAGACCTGACCGCGGCTCGGGACAAAGCCTATACGGCCATCGAAACGATCTCGGTACCAAACGGTCACTACCGCACCGACATCGCAGCCAAAGCCATCAACGGTGACATCACGATCCCAGGAGCCTGACCGCATGACTGATACCGCCCCGACCCAGCTTGCTGGCTGGCGCCATGTCTACTCGGGCAAAGTTCGCAACCTCTATGAACCCGTTTCTGCCGCCCCCGGCACTTCTGAAACCTTACTGGTGGTCGCTACTGACAGGATCTCAGCGTTCGACCATCTGCTGTCGCCGGGTATCCCGGCTAAAGGCAGAATTCTGACGCAATTATCCCTGTGGTGGTTTGACCGGCTGGCTGAAGAAGTCGATGTGCCACACCACGTGGTCTCAACCGATGTGCCCGACGAGGTGTCCGGACGAGCCATGATCGTCAAGCGGTTGGATATGTTTCCCATCGAGGCGATTGCTCGCGGCTATTTGACCGGTTCTGGACTGGCCGAGTATCAAGAACACGGCACGGTGACTGGGATTGCGTTGCCCGAGGGGCTCGTCGATGGGTCCAAACTCGAACCAGCCATCTTCACTCCTTCGGCAAAAGCCGAGGTGGGGGAGCACGACGAGAACATCACGTTTGAGCAGATGATTGATCGCATTGGTCAGCCATCGGCCGAAGCGATTCGGGACAAAACCCTGCAACTCTACACCGCAGCTGAACGCATTGCGCGATCTGCCGGCATCATCCTGGCCGATACGAAGGTCGAATTTG
>DATBUK010000064.1:0-6570 GCA_036516155.1 Yaniella sp. | reverse complement strand
ATGATCCCTATAACCGCGTTTTTCATTCAGCGGTTCACGACACGCAGTCTATTCTTCGCTGCGATGGGGCTGTTTAGTTTAGGGACCTTATTAGCGATCCTTGCGCCGACATATCCCGTGCTACTTGCCGGGCGTTTTATCCAAGCCGCTGGCGGCGGTATCATCATGCCGTTGATGCAAACCATTTTGTTTGCCATCTTCCCGCGAGACAAACGTGGTCAAGCCATGGGAACATTCGGGCTGGTCATTTCCTTCGCTCCGGCCATTGGTCCCAGCATGTCCGGGTGGGTCGTCGAACACTTCCCTTGGCAAACCCTCTTTATGATCATGTTGCCCATCGCGATCATCGACATGATCATCGCATACTTCATTCTTGAAAACGTCACCGAATCCACCGACCCGAAGCTCGATGTCCTCTCGATTGTGTTATCGACGTTGGCCTTTGGCGGGATGCTATTCGGGTTTGGCAACGCTGGAAACACCGGGTGGGTCAGTTATGAGGTGCTCGTACCGCTCACAGTGGGCTTTGTCAGCCTCGGGTTTTTCATCTGGCGACAATTGACACTCGATGAGCCGATGCTGGAACTGCGCATTCTGAAGAACCCGATGTTTACCCTGAACACGGTGCTTGGGATGGTTGTATTTATCGCCATGATTGGTGGGATGATCCTGCTGCCGTTGTATATGCAAAATATGGCAGGGTTCACCGCGACCGAATCGGGACTGATGCTACTGCCGGGCGCAATCATCATGGGGCTGATGTCGCCAGTGACAGGCCGCGTCTTCGACCGCATTGGTGCCAAATGGTTAGCTGTCGCTGGTTTCACTTTATTGACTGCGACCTCGGTGTGTTTATCGCTCTTGACGCCCGAGACCTCGTTTGCGTATCTTGCGATCGTCAACGCCGTGCGGATGTTTGGTACCGCGATGGTCATCATGCCGGTCACGACCGCGGCGCTGAACCAGTTGCCTCAGCGGATGATCCCGCACGGTACGGCGCTCAACAACACGATGCGCCAGGTCGCAGCTTCCGTCGGCACCGCCGTCTTGGTGACCGTGATGACGGGTACGGCGTTAGATCCGGCAGTTCACGGTGCTGAGGGTCTGATCCGTGGCGTTAACATTTCCTTCATCGTGTCAACTGTGATTGCTTTTCTCGGGCTGGTCGGCGCCTTCTTTATCAAAGGCTCTCGACCCAAGCCTGAACCAGAGGCTGTTTCCGAAACGACAACCACCCAGGAATAAGGGTCACGGCAGAAAAATACCCCGGAATCCGTTTGCGGAACCGGATTCCGGGGTTGTACCTCTTCAAGGGGACAGAGCCGACTACCGGATTCGAACCGGTGACCTATTCTTTACGAGGGAATTGCTCTACCAGCTGAGCTAAGTCGGCACTCGGGATGTTTTATAGTTCATCCGATAAGCGATCATAGCCAGTTTTGATCGCTGAGGTCAAAACCTCCGCAAAATTACTCACACACCATCCCATGCTCGGGGAGTTTATCGTTCAGAATGTAGCCGTCAATTGCCTCCACGATGCACCGATTATCTGGGGAATAGGCACCGTGTCCTTCACCCTCAACGGTGATGTGAATGCTGTTGTCGAGCTGTTCAGCTAAATCATGCGAAAAGTGCAGGGGAGTGGCTGGGTCGGAAGTGAGGTTTGTGACCACGATTGGATCCGAACCGGCGGCAACAATATCGCCAACTGGCTCAGCGGGTTCCACAGGCCAACCATTACACCCTGACGAATACGACATGTGAGGCCCAAAGATCGGTGCGTGCTCAGCGAGTTCTTCAGCTTGGGCTGCAGCCTCTTCAAAGGTCTTATCTGGTGCCGAATAGTCCAGACAGTTGATCGCAGTAAACGCGTCGGTGGTATTGGTGTATTCACCGTTCGTTTCGCGCCCATGGTAGGCATCGGCAAACACCAAAAAGAGTGGTTGATACTCCGATGTTGCGTAATCATTGGCGATACCCTGCTCGAATGCCAGGGCTAACAGTTCCCAACTATCCCGCGAATAGAGCGGGGTCACAATGCCAAAGAACAAATCGGAGACAGGTTGGGTCCGACCGTTGGGGTAGGTCAGCGGTTCCTCTTCAACTTCCGCGATGAACTCGGTGACCTCGTCAAGCACTGAATCTGGATCCCCGTCCTGGCCCACATTGCAGTCTTCCGACTCGGCACACCACTCGGCCCAATCATGTAACGACTGCTCGAATCCGGCGGATTGGGCTTTTGTCACTTCGAAGGTTTCGGCACCGGGCGCTAACACCGAGTCCAGCACAAACTTGCCAACGTTTTCAGGGAAGAGTTCTGCATAGGTAGCGCCGAGCTTGGTGCCGTATGAGATCCCGAAGTAGTCCAATTTCGGCTCATCGAGGGCCGCCCGAATGACATCCATGTCTTGAGCTGCCGAAGCAGTATCGACGAAACCGACAATCTTGCCGGACCGTTCGAGACACTGTTCCCCGAGCTTTTCGGTTTCTTCGATGGACTCTTGCCAGCCTTCGGGAGTCGAGGCGTCAAAGACTTCCTCGCGTGACTCGTCGAACTCCTCACCGGTGACACAGCGCACCGGTTCTGATTGCCCGACACCACGTGGATCGAAACCGACTGCAGAAATATTTTCGGCCAAGTTTTCGGACAGCATGTAGCCCAGTGAGTCCTGCACGAATTCGATGCCAGAAGCTCCCGGCCCGCCCGGATTAAACAACATTGGCTGCTCGTCAGCCGTTTCTTGGGCGCGGGTGAGGTGAACCTCGATGCTGGCATCATCGGGGTTGGCATAATCGATTGGCACTGTGACGGTCCCGCAGTCGTAGTCAGCGCGATCCTCACACTGTTCCCATTCGATCTGTTGATCATAGAATTCGGCCAGTTCGTCCGGGACGGCCTCGTCCTGGCTTTCAAAATTCGGTGCCGCATCATTACCGCTGGCACAGCCGGTCAATACGAGCGCGGCCACGGTACCGACGGCAGCCAGGGAGCGGAGCGTGTTTACCATGGGTGTCCTTTAGCTAATTTAGAGGGGAGCGTGTCGTCGAGTCCGAGGAATAAACGCTAACAGCATTGCTTCCAGCGCAAGCAGCGGCGGAACATTGCCGGCCAGCCGTTTACGGGCCAGCGTGATGGCCTCGAGGGCACTCAGACAGTGTTCTGCAGAGACGGTCGACGCATATTCGACCAACTTGTTGAGCATGTGCTCGTTAATGAGTTGGTTTTCAGCGGCGACATGGAGCAATAACAAATCACGATAAATCCCCGACAGGTCGATCATTGCCCTGTCCAGCGCATCATGGATCGCACGACGGTTCCGAGCCGTCTGATTGTCTTCCATTCGACGAACGTGGACCCGCAATTTTGGTGGGATCGGCTCATCGTCGGTTATACCTAAGGAACGTAATAGGCTGGCCCGTTCTGCGGCATTTCTGTCGGCTGCAGAGGCTTCTGCTTCATCCTGAACCAGCTTATGCAAATTATCCGCGGATTCCATCGCGGCCGAGGCGCTGCGAATAGATAACGGCAGATGCACAATCATGTCACGGCGCTCGCGGGCTTCAGCGGATCTTGCCAGCCACCGTGCCACCCCGACGTGTGACTGCGATGCTCGCGCACATGTTTCGGCCAGCTGGGGCTCAATCCCATCGCGAGTAGTGAGCAGTCTGGCGACGTCTTCAACCGCGGGGATGACGAGTTTCACATGCCGGGTCCGAGACCTGATGGTCACCAACACGTCGGCAGGAGAGGGTGCTGACAACATCCAAATGGTGCGTTCAGGAGGCTCTTCGATGGCTTTGAGCAACACATTGGTGGCGCGTTCAGTCATCCGATCGGCATCTTCAATGATGATGATGCGCCAGCGTGCAGTTGAAGGGCGGTCATGCGCGTTTGCCACCAGATCGCGCACGTCTTCAATTGCGTAGGAAACTTTTTCGGTCGTCACGATGTTCACATCAGCGTGGGTGCCTGCCCCGATCGTCGCGCAGGCCTGACAGGATCCGCAGCCACGGTCTGCGGGATCTGGTTGTTCACATTGCAGCGTTTGTGCAAACGCTCGCGCTGCAAGCGACCGACCTGATCCGGGCGGGCCGGTAAATAACCACGCGTGGGTGGGTGCGGTGATGGTTTGGTGGCCGGTGAGCTGCTCAATGACGGCTTCTTGGCCGGCCAGTGACTGCCAGACGGGATTTGCCATTACAGTTTCACTCCCAACTTCGTGTGCAGATGAGTCAGGACCGCGTCGGTAATGAGCTCGGCCGGTTGAGCAGCGTCGATAATGAAGTGACGGTCCGGGGCGGCTTCAGCTTGGCTGAGAAACGAGGCGCGAACTGCCTGCTGAAAACCGTCGGGTGCTGATTCCATCCGATCTGCCAGTGTGCCGCGGTGGTGCCGACGCGGGCCAGCGACCGCCTCATCAAGATCCAAAATCACGGTCACATCGGGGGTGAGGCTACCGGTCGCATAGCGGTTAATCTCCACGACTGCTTCCTCGCCGACGCCGCGGCCTGCAGCCTGATAGGCGATAGATGAACCGACGAAACGGTCTGAGATCACGATCTTGCCTGCGTCTAAGGCCGGGACGATGGTTTTAGCCAGATGGTCTGCTCGGGCGGCAGCAAATATTAACGTCTCGGTCATCGGGTCAATGTCATGGGCGGGATCCAACACTATAGCCCGTAGCGTTTCGGCAATATCCGAGCCGCCGGGCTCTCGGGTCACGACGACCTCGTGTCCTGCTGCTTCGAGCGCTTTGGATACGGCTGCTACCTGGGTGGATTTTCCCGTCCCGTCAGCGCCTTCGAACACCACAAATAGCCCCGTCACGGCCCCGCCTTTCAAAAGTCTGCTTCCACTAGCCTAATACGCCGCTCCGAGTCGTTAGACTAGGTCCATGAATCTCTTGCAATTGGTGTTGATGATTGAATATGGCCTCCAGGCTGCATTGGCACTCGTCGGTGCCGGAATGGTGATCTGGGCAATGGCCGATGCGGTCCGCCGCCCCGCCTCGACCTTTGAAAACCACAGCAGACAAACAAAATCGACCTGGTTGCTGATTCTTGGTGCCGCCCTAATATTCGGCTTGGGTTCCGCCACCCTGACAATCTTATATGGTGGGCGCCTCGGGCTCTTCGGGCTCGCTTCGATTGTGGCCGCAGGCGTGTATCTCGCCGGGCCCAAACGTGAATTTCAAATGTGGTCCTACTGAACGGGTAAAATGATCGCCATGGCTACAACATCAAAACTGGTTCTGCTGCGTCACGGTCAGTCCACGTGGAACGAACTCAACCAATTCACCGGGTGGGTTGACGTTTCACTGACCGATCAAGGGCGGCAGGAAGCCGCGCGTGCCGGCGAACTGCTGAAACAAGAAGATCTGCTGCCCGACGTGGTGTACACCTCGTTGCTACGTCGCGCGATCACGACCGCAAATCTCGCACTGGAAGCGGCTGATCGGCAGTGGATTCCAACCCACCGCAGCTGGCGGCTCAACGAGCGCCACTACGGGGCACTGCAGGGCAAAAATAAAGCCGAAATTCGTGACGAACACGGCGACGAGAAGTTCATGATCTGGCGTCGTTCGTATGACACCCCGCCACCGGAGCTTGCTGATGACCACGAATACTCGCAATACGGTGACGAACGCTATGCGCTGTTAGGCGAGGACCTGCCACGCACCGAATGCCTCAAAGACGTCGTCACCCGGCTGGTGCCATACTGGTACGACAACATCGTGCCAGACCTGGTGCAAGGCAAAACCGTGCTCGTGGTAGCCCACGGAAACTCACTGCGCGCTCTGGTCAAACACCTTGAGGGAATCTCCGACGACGACATCGCCGGGCTCAACCTGCCAACCGGGGTGCCCTTCGTCTACGAACTCGACGAATCGATGCGCGCGAAAACCAAAGCACGTTTCCTTGATCCAGAAGCCGCCGCAGCCGGGGCTGCGGCCGTTGCTGCACAAGGTAAGTAATTCGATCATCCCGTGAACCCACGCCATGATACTGGTTCTTGATCAACAGGGGTTCACCACCAATATTCTGACGCACCAGCTCGGGGCGGTACCCATGGTCACCGCCACCGAGCTGGCTGCATTAAACCTGGAGCATTTTACCCGCGTCATCATCACCCATGGGCCTCAGCTGACAGATTTGGCTCGCCTCAGGAGCGTCCCACAGCTTCCAGTCCTGGCCATCGGATCGGCCTCCCAACAACTGGCTGCCGCATACGGCCACACTGCCGTCGGCCTAGTCCAACCGGTCTATGGCCAACAGATTGCACATCACCACAAAACAACGGGCCTGTTCCAAGCCCTCCCGAGTCCGGTGCATTTGGTGAGCTACCATCCGTGGCGACTGACCGCCATGGATCCAAACGTCTTCACAGCACAGGCGCTAGATCACGATGAAGCGGTGCTGGCATTTCGCGTCAACGGGACCAACCACTGGGGCATGCACGCCGATCCGGCCGCTTTGTTGTCGACCCAGGGCGCCACGCTGCTGCACAACTTTCTGGCCCTAGCGCAGCCGAAACCCGTCGACGACGTCGCACCCGGCCCACGGCCAGCT
>DATBUK010000063.1:0-4523 GCA_036516155.1 Yaniella sp. | reverse complement strand
ATGTACACGTCGGCCATGCCGCCGCGACCAATCAGTTCGCCGACTTCGTAGCGACCATTAATAATTCGTTGTTGGGACACGGTTTTCCTTAGCGAGCGTTATGCCCTGGGAATCTCTTCGTGATCATGGGGCCGAAGCCCTGCATGGTGGATAGGTTTTTCATTTGTGTTTTCATTTAGTTTGAAGGTTCAATTTCGGTAACTGTCGGAACGGAACTCGTACCTATTGCCCCATTATCCGTCGGATCCGGGCCAGCCCCAGGATCAGGTTGATCTGGGGTAGTGGGGTCAGGATCAGGTTGATCTGGGGTGGTGGGGTCAGGAGCAGGTTGCTGCTGCTGCGGAGTTGATGGCGCAGGTGCCTGCTGTTGTGGAGTGGTCGGATCGGGAGCGGGCTGTTGTTGTGGAGTTGATGGCGCAGGTGCTTCCTGCTGCGGTGTTGACGGCACGGGTGCTTGTTGCTGTGGTGTTGAGGGAGCGGGAGCGGGTTCCTGCGTCGTCGGCTCAGGAGCAGGTGCTGGTTCGACACCTTCACCGTTGGAGTAGCTCACGCGAATCTCGGAACCTTCTTCGACTTCGCCGGTGGGGCGAAGTGCCAGGACGGTACCGGCGGCTTCGGTAGCATCTCGTTCGACGCGATCGACAGTGAAGCCGAGTTCTTCAAGTTCTTCGGCTACCTCATCGATATCGCGACCAATATAGTCATCCTCGTCGATCTCGATTGTCGCGGCCGTTTCGGTGGGTTCAGGCTCGGGCTCTTCGTCTGAGCCCAATGATGCAGCCCAGAGTCCGACCCCGGCCAAGAGCGCGAGAATCACAACACCAATGATGGGCCAGAACCATGGGCTGCGCTTCTTTTCTTCCTCTTCGGCGTACTCGTCATCTTCAGCATCCAGATCAGCGTTGTCCTCTGGGAACGCGCTGGCACTGAGTTCATCTGACTGGCCTATCTGATCAGTCGGGGTGAGCGGCAGAGCTGCTGTGGAGTCAGAGACGGTGGGTTGCTCGGAGATAACTTGGGTTGCGTCTGGGTCCGGAGCACTTTGGAACTGCTGGGTATCAATGACCTGGGTTGCATCAGAATCGAAGCTGCCCGCGGTCATGAACGGGATCATCCCGGGGACTGCGTCCACGGCAGCCTGGGTATCTTGTCGACGAAGGGCTTCGGCCGCGTTCGCTAATTGATCGGCGTCGCTGGGCCGGTCTTCGGGCTCTTTGGACAGCATTGACATGATCAACGCACGCACCGGCTCCGGGATGGAGTCCGGCAGCATGGGCGGGTCGTCGTTGACTTGGGCCAGAGCGATGGCGATCTGCGATTCACCGGTAAATGGACGATGCCCCGCGAGGCACTCATAACCAATGATGCCCAGTGAGTAAATATCGGAGGAGCCGGTGGCTTGCTGGCCGGTAGCTTGTTCGGGCGCGAGGTATTGGGCGGTGCCCATGACCTGACCGGTTGCGGTCAGCGGGACTTGGTCGGCGAGCCGGGCGATCCCGAAATCTGTGACTTTGACGCGGTTTTTCGCGTCGATGAGGAGGTTTCCGGGTTTCACGTCGCGGTGGACGAGGCCCTGGGCGTGGGCGGCCGAAAGTGCGCGGGCCGTCTGGGCGATGATCGATAGGGTGCGGTCGGGTGAGAGGACTTTTTCGCGGTCGAGGATGGCGCTGAGCGGGTCACCGGGGACGAGCTCCATGACCAGGTAGCCGGAGCCTTCTTCTTCCCCGTAGTCAAAGACGTTCGCCACGCCGGGGTGGTTGAGCAGGGCGGTGTGCTGGGCTTCAGCGCGGAAGCGCCGCAGGAAGTTCGGGTCTCCCGTGTACTCTTCCTTGAGAATTTTGATGGCGATGATTCGACCGAGCACGGTGTCGCGTGCTTTCCATACTTCACCCATGCCGCCGATGGCGATACGTTCGGTCAGTTCGTATCGGCCACCTAGCGTCATTCCCGTAATTGGTCTCACTGTTCGACCACCGCCTCCACGAGTGTTCCGATATTATCTACGGTCAGTCTGTGCCCGACGGAGTAATCAACTCTTTCATATACGAGGGTCACCGCAACCTGAGGATCATCGACCGGTGCAAAACCGGTGATCCAAGAGTCCACCTTATCGGTTCCGCCGATTTCACCGGTCCCGGTTTTGGCAGCGATGGGTATCGAAGAGCGCGATGCCGCGGCCGTACCGCTTTCAGTGACCTGGGCCATCATGTCAGCTACCTGTCGGGCAACCTCTGGATCAGTCGCTTCGGAGTACACCTCGGGCTGAGTTTCTTCCAGCACATTTAGGTCTGGACCGCGAACGGTGTCGACCAGCTGTGGCTGCATCACGGTACCGTCGTTGGCGACCCCGGCGGCCACCATGTTCATTTGCATGGCAGTGGCCTGGACGTTGACCGCACCGAGGACAGACTGGGCAAGTTCTGCCTGCGAGATTTCTTCGTCGGGGAAGAAAGCCGGGTTGACCGACAGCGGGATGTTGATCGACTCATCGTTGAAACCGAAGCGCTCGGCCACATCGAGATAAGCATCCTGGCCCAGTTCCATAGCCGCAGCAGAAAACGGGGTGTTACATGATTGTGCGAAGATCCAGGAGAATTCTGCTGAATCTCGGGAACCACACGCGCCGCCGCGGAAGTTGCTAATCGAAATATTGGTCTGCGGTAGCGGCAGTTCGTTTGGCACCGGCATGACCGTGTCTGGCGTGTACTCGCCGGACTCCAACATCGCGATCGCGTTGATGATCTTGAACGTGGAGCCAGGGTAGGGGCGCTCATAAGTGGGCGGGTTGTTATAGGGCGAAATGCTGGCCTCTTTGAGCTCGTCCATATTCTCGGAGGCTTCGGTCGTGGAATGCACTGCCAACTTATTGGTGTCGTAGTTCGGCCGAGAGACCATGGCAAGAATGCGTCCGGTGTCGACTTCCGAAACGATGATAGACCCCTGCACCCCTTCTGGGATCAGGTCATAGGCGGCTCGCTGCGCTTCCGGATCAATCGTCAGCTCGACTGAGGCGCCAGGGTTTTCTGCGCCGGTAAACGTTTGACGAATGCGTTCGATGAACATGTCGTCTGCGGCACCCGATAGCCAGCCATTGAGTCGCTGTTCGAGTCCGGTCTGTCCGTAGGCAAGCGAGTAGAACCCGGTCAGGCCGGAGTAGAGCTCGGTGTCGTGGTAGACGCGCTGGTAATCGAAACTTGAGGAATCACTTGGCACAGACTCAGCGATCGGTTCACCGCCGACCAGGATGGGGCCGCGGGGTCCGCCGAACTGTTTATAGAGTTCACGTGAGTTGGCTTCGTGGGCTCGTAGATCATCTGCACCGATGACTTGAACATAACTTGCGGCGCCGATGAGCACCAAGAAGACGGCTACGATGCCGTACCACGCGTATCGGATTGATTCATTCACTAGCGCTCACCCGCCTCCACCGGTTGTCCGGGTACTGATGTGCCCGCACCGAGACCCGATGCGTTGACCATGGGGCCGGCAAGCATTGGGCGGTTGGCGGTATGGGAAATTAATAACACTAGTCCGATAATCATCCAGTTGGCTAACAGTGACGATCCACCGGCGGCCATGAACGGTGTGGTCAATCCGGTGAGCGGAATGACACGCAACACACCACCGACGACCACAAAGACTTGAATGGCCATAGCGCAGCCGAGACCGGCGGCCAGGAGCTTGCCAAAGGCGTCGCGAGCTGACAAGCCGATACGCATGATGCGGGTGACCAGCAAGAAGAAGATCAGCAGGATAGCGGTCAGACCGATGAGTCCGAGTTCTTCCCCGAAGGACGCGATGATCATGTCGGAATTCGCCGCGAAGACCAGATCCGGGCGGCCTTCGCCAAGCCCAGAGCCGAATAATCCCCCCGAGGCGAGCCCGAAGAGCCCTTGGACCACTTGGTGGGAACCGTGTTCGGCGTAGATCATGTCCATGTCGAAGGCGTTGAGCCAACCGTCGATGCGTGCTTCCACGTGCGGGAAGAGGTTGATCGCGATGATGCCTCCGGCGCCCACGGCGACCAGGCCCAGGATGATCCACGACAGGCGTGCCGTGGCCAGGTAGATCATGGCCATGAACAGCCCGAAGAACAGCACGGCCGAGCCGAGGTCACGCTGGAAGATCAGCACCCCCATGGACACCAGCCAGGCCACGACCAGCGGACCGAGGTCTTGGACCCGCGGGAAGGACAGCGGGCCGATCTTACGGCCGGCCAATAAGATCAGATCGCGGTTGGCGCTCAAATAGGACGCGAAGAAGATCGCTAAGGTCAGCTTGGCGACTTCACCGGGCTGGAACGAGCCGATACCCAGGTTGACCCAGATCCGTGCACCATAGATCTCCATGCCAATAAAGGGCAGGAAAGGCAGGATGAGCAAGATGGCAGAGGCCAGGAGCCACACGTAGGTGAATCGGCGCATGTGCCGGTAGTCGACGATAAACCAGACCAGCGCCATCGAAATGATGATCGACAGTGCCGTCCAGAGCAGCTGGTTATTTGCTGCATCCCCGCCAGGAGG
>DATBUK010000062.1:0-5450 GCA_036516155.1 Yaniella sp. | reverse complement strand
GGAATGCCAGCGCGCATAATTGGCACGCCAGGTCTCGGGTGCATCAATGGTTGCCGGGGTAAACGCAGCGACACTGGCCACTTCGGTTTCGGCGGCTGCGACATCTACGCCGGGATCGAACTCCCGCTCCGATTCTGGAGTGAGCGCCATAAAAGCCACCACGATGGCCAAGGTTGCCAAGACCGAATAGGTCATGGCCTTGGCGGATTGACTCATCCGTTCCCCCTGAGCCTTGGTCAGCTTGGGTTTCGGGACGGCCTCGTCGTACTGCGACTGCGCCTCGGTGTTCGAGTCAGCCTGCTCGTGTTTGGTAGAGATGTTCTTGCCCTTTTCAACAACACAAAATGGTCTTTTGCCTCTATTGTGCCACCAAAACCGCTGCGGCTCATATTCACGCTAGACTAGGAAGGAAATTTTTCCGCCGTATCATTTCAGTTTTCGGGAGTAGCACCATGACGAATAAAGCCTCGGCACAAAAATTTGAAGGTGCCGGTGCGCAAGATCGCAACTTGGCAATGGAATTGGTCCGCGTGACCGAAGCTGCGGCCATCGCTGCTTCCGAATGGGTCGGCTTCGGTGAAAAGAACATCGCCGACGGTGCGGCCGTCGATGCGATGCGCGGATTCTTACACACCGTGCACATGGACGGGACCGTCGTCATTGGTGAAGGCGAAAAAGATGAAGCCCCGATGTTATTCAATGGCGAACAGGTCGGTGACGGCCAGGGCCCCAAAGTTGATGTCGCAGTCGACCCGATTGACGGTACGCGCTTGACCGCGATGGGGTATAACAATGCGCTGTCGGTGATGGCTGTGGCTGATCGCGGCTCGATGTACGACGCCTCGAGCGTGTTCTACATGGAAAAAATGGTCGTGGGTCCCGAAGCCGCCGACATGGTGGACCTGCGGTTGCCGATCAAACAAAACCTCATGCTGCTGTCCAAAGCCCTGGATAAAAAAGTCTCACAGCTCAACGTCTGTGTCCTGGACCGGCCACGTCACGAGGGCCTGGTCCGCGAGATTCGGGAAGCCGGCGCTCGCGTGAAGTTCATTATGGACGGCGACGTGGCCGGCGGTATCGCTGCGGCACGGCACAACACCGACGTCGACATTCTGCTGGGGACCGGTGGCACTCCGGAGGGCATCATCACCGCGTGTGCGATTAAAGCCACCGGCGGGATGATTCAGGGTCGGCTTGCTCCGGCTGATGAACAAGAACGGCAACAAGCCCTTGAGGCCGGGCACGACCTCGACGCGATTTTAACGACCAATGATCTGGTCTCAACCGATAACTGCTATTTCGCTGCGACCGGGATTACTGATGGTGACCTGCTGCGCGGTACCCGGTATTACTCGAATCGGATCGAAACCCAATCCATTGTGATGCGCGGCCAAACCGGCACGGTGCGCACCATTGAGGCTGAGCACCGGCCGGCCAAGTGGAAACGCGAAAACTAACCGGCTCTTAGGCCGCGGTTGCCGACGTATCGTCGTGGGCGGCCGCGGCTTTTTGATCTCCTGAGCGCTTCGAGGAGAGCATGACCGTCGTCGTTTCTGGCGCGTTCGTCTTCGCGATGGTTTCGGCGGTGTCAGTCGCTTCGTCGTGCATGGCGGCATAACGGTTGGTCGCAACCATCCAGGTTGCAGCAGCAACGACAAATGCCAGGACCGGGACCACAGCCCAGATCAGCGAGGTCTCACGGACCACCAGCGTGCCCAGGGCGGGAATGACGAACAATCCTGCAATGGGCAGGCTGAGTGCGGAGTTACTGCCCTTCGGGCCGGTGATGATGGTCAACAGGACCGCCAGGACGGCAGCGCCTAACCAGTAGAACACCTGGGGAACCGGTGCGAAACCAAGCGCGAGCACACTGATCGCGGCGGCAGCAGTCAGCGTGCCAATCCGGATCGTTGTTGAATCGAGTGCAGATGTATCGTGCATAAATTCCCCCTATTTTGTTATGTAAGTAGTGCTTTTTCCAGGTTAACTCGTGGTGGCCGCCAAATGGCCGCAAAGCACCGTGTCGTTCACGACTGGCTAGCTATGAAAACTGTCACAGCGGTGTCAGTGGCCGCCAGATCCAGGCTGCCGCCGTGACCGGGAGCAAAGATCCCCGCCCCGGGGGTCAGCTCGATCGTCTCAGCTCCGGAACTCAGGGTGCCGTGGCCTGCGGTCCCGACGGCAACGTGCGGGGTCACAGCGGTGATCGTCAGGTTTGTGTGGGGTGGTAGATCGTAGCGGGTCAGGGCAAAGTCCGTGACCGGGGGAGTGAAACGGGTGACGGTGACGTCATCGATGACTCGCACTGACGGGGTGATGATCGGTGGTGGGGCCGGTGTGTAGCTCACGACGCGCTCTAATTCGGCCACGTCGATGTGTTTGACGGTCAGGCCCCCGCGGATCACGTTATCGGAGGTCGCCATGACTTCCAGCCCCAGTCCCGAAACATACGCGTGGATGGTGCCGCTGGGTACAAAGAGTGCTTCACCGGGTGCCAGCTCAATCAAATGCATCAGCAGGGCCACGAGTGCTCCGGGGTCATCCTGGTGGATCGTCGCAGCCTCCAGTGCATTGCGTAAGTATCGGTCGGTTGTGCCGCTGGCTGCGACCGCGTTGAAGATCGCCCGTGTGGCCCCATCGGGCTGCCAGAAGACTCCGTCTGGGTTGATGAGTTGCCCAAAGACGGCCTGAATGTTGCCCTCGGCCAGCTCGGTCGCCATGGTAGCCAATGTGTCGGCCAGTGGTGCGTCGTCGACGAGTTCAGCCAGCTGGCGGAATGTGTCGGCGGATTCGACCGGATCTCGGAAGCCGGCCATCGCAATGAAATCCGACAGGGCGACGAGCATTTCCGGTTTATGATTGGCATCCTTATAGGTGCGCTCGGGGTGATCTACCGGGATGCCTGCGGCGTTTTCTGCTTCGAAACCAACCCGGGCATGATCGAGCGGCGGGTGCGCTTGAATTGACAGCGGCTGTTCGGCGGCCAGCAGTTTGACCAGGTACGGCAGATTGGCGATGTCGGCCAGGGCGCTGCCATCATCGAGTCGAGTGGGTGTGGTGGGGTGCGTGCCGAACCACATTTCGGCCTGGGGACTGTCGGACGCTGCGGCCCCGGTGAGCTCAGCCAGCAGGGTCGTGGAACCCCACGCATAGTCTTTGACCGGAGCGTGGAGCCGGTAGAGGGCGCGCGGGGATTCACCAAACGGTTGACTCAAGAGTGTGTGGCCTTTCTGTGTTGTCTTATCTTAGCCCGGATGGCACTGGTGGTTGGTCTCTGCCGCATGGGTCAACAGGCTAGTCTGGCCGGTGTCTTCAGCCCACATCAGGTATTCTTCGGTGATTTCGGAACCGTCGGGCTGGGTCGGGACGGGATCCCAATTGGCCGTCGGGTCGTTGTCGTTGGCGTCCAGCATGTACAGCCCGACCGGCGGCATGATGTGGGCCCCGGTCGGTGGGGTACCGTCGGCGGCTAACATGTCATGGACGGTCGAATGCACCTGATCGAAATCCGGATAGGTCGTGAACTGGCCACCCTCAAAGTCTGGCGGCCCGATGGTCAGACGTTCCATGTCGTGGCGCTGTGATTTGGCGCCCAGGTTCAAGAAGCTACCCACCTGGGATTGCGGGATCGACGTTTCGACCATTTCTTCGCCCGCACCCATGATCGCTTCGAACCGGGTCAACAGCGTCGGGACGTCAAACTGCGACAGCATGGCCTGCTGGATGCACTGCTGGCGTTGGATACGCGAGTAGTCGGTGGACCATTTGCGCGACCGAGCGTACCCCAGCGCGTCGTCACCGTCGAAGGTATAGGTGTCGGGACCCCACCAGGCGTTGCCCCACTGGCCATCGGGGCGTTGCCCGCGGTAGGGTGTCCAGCCACCGGTTGTGACGGTGACGCCACCCATCGCATCGATGAGTGAGGCGAATCCCGACATATCGACCATGACGTACCCGGTCACCTCGAGATCCAGAATCCCCGAGGCCGCATCCATCATCGCTTCGGCGCCCGGATCGTCTGCAGTGGGGTAGAGGTCGGCGTGCTGGTTGGTGACGTCGGTGTAGAGGCTGTTGATGATACACGAGTCGCCGCAGCTGTACCCGTTGGGGTAGGCCTGCCAGAGCGGCGAGTCTGAAGCAAACGGGGCGTTTTGGAGGTTCCGTGGAATCGAGAAGAGAAAAATCTTGCCGGTATCGGCGTTGATCGAGGCCACCGAAATCGAGTCGGGGCGCAGCCCTTGGCGGCCTTCACCGGCGTCGGCGCCCATGATCAGAATGTTGTAGCGGCCATCGGATTCCTCAACGGCTGGACCCGAGCCGAAGATCGTGCCCAACGACGAGGTCGAAGCATTGAGTAAAAAGGCTCCGTAGGCGGTTCCGCCGGTCGTCAGCGCCATCAGGGCAACCAGGATGACCGCGATGATGGGCCGTGCGGGGGGTTTGAGCCGACCGAAGCGGATGATTCGGGCGGTGTCTAACCATAAGATGAACCAGCCAACGGCCAGGGCTGCCAGATAGAAGATCCCGATGGATTGCAGAAACGGGTTGAATGCCAGCGACAGGGTAAATTCGCGCGCGACAAATAACCCAAGAAGTGCCGCCAGGATGATGACCCAGTTGATCAGAGTGACCGTCAGTCCGATGCGTCCGAGCCGGTGATTGCCGGTGACGCTTTGGGCCCCGCCCGGTACCAGGGTGGTCAGCCCAATAAGGATCAACGCACGTTTAGCACGTTGGGCAAACGTGCCGTCCGCGGTGCGCTTGAGTGGGTCTTTTCCCGGTCCGCCGTATTCCAATTTACGGAGGCGCGCATTGAGTTCCTGGCGGATCTGGCGCTCGGATTTCTGGGTCCGGGATGACGTCGGAGTGTTGGTCACGGCAACTCGATACTGGTCGGGTATTACGGAGGGTTAACCGAACTAGTTAGTGTAGTCGGTTTCGGCGTCCGACAATTGTGACCGCAGGTTCGCGCCCTTGGCCTGAGCTTGGGCGTTGAGGTCGGTCGCGAAGTCTTTGAGGCGGTCACGCAGCCGTTGTGCGTCGTCGCCGGTGTTGGCGGCCAGCATTTTGACGGCTAACAGTCCGGCGTTTCGTGCCCCGTTGATCGACACGGTGGCCACCGGCACGCCGGCGGGCATCTGCACGATCGATAACAGCGAGTCCAGACCGTCGAGTGCTTTGAGTTTGACCGGTACGCCGATAACCGGCAGCGGCGTCGTCGACGCGAGCATGCCCGGCAGGTGGGCTGCACCCCCGGCGCCGGCGATGATGACGGATAATCCGCGGTCGGCGGCAGTCGTGCCGTAGTCGATCATTTCGTGCGGCATGCGGTGAGCGGAGACCACGCGGACTTCGTGCGGGATCTCAAATTCGGCCAGGGCAGCGGCGGCGTCCTGCATGACCGGCCAGTCTGAGTCCGAGCCCATGACGACGCCAACGCGAGGGGCACC
>DATBUK010000061.1:0-8477 GCA_036516155.1 Yaniella sp. | reverse complement strand
GATGTTTGCCCACCTCAAGACCGAAGAGTTCTTCGCCAAGGCAGAAGCCACGACCGAAGAACAAACGAAATTCTGGCAGTCCCGTATCGCCAAGGGTGACATGGTATGGATCGCTGAAGACCTGCACGATCAATTCGTCGGCACCATTCACGCCACCACGAACTACAGCGAGCACACCGCCGAGTTCATTGAGCTCCATGAGCTCGGTGCGCCACACGAGATCCGGTTTTTCTACTTGGCTGAGCAGGCCGCGGGCACCACGGTCGGTCAAGAGCTGCTCCGGGTCGCAGTTGCAGATGATCCCGCCATCGCATGGGTCATGGGGGAGGCGCCGCTGGTACAGGCCAGTCTGACCGCGGCAGGATTTGATCCGCTTGGCGAACCCGTCGAGCCCAGTGACGAGCCGTGGCGAGGCGTGCCACGTCAGGCTATGGTGCGATCATGAGCAAACAACGGCGCAACCAAAACCGGTCGGCGGTCAATATTGAACCGGGCATCTATGAGATTGACTCGGGTACCGCAGAGATTCGGCCTGACCCCTTTACTCCCGGTGCCTGGGTGTTGCTCATTAATGGTGTGCAGTCATCGCAGTTGATCCCAGATGAGCCCCAGCGCTTGGGTTTTGAATACATGCGCTGGATCGCGATCGCACTGGGTTTCCGGTACCCCGTCGAAGCACGGCTGCGGTTCCTGCATTTAGGCGGCGGGGGAGCAACCCTTGCCCGCTGGGGTGCCGACCGGTATCCGAACTCACGGCACACCACGGTCGAAAATGATGCAAAACTCACCGAATTAGCTCGCGATAACTTTGGGCTGCCGCGGTCTCCGATCGTCAAAATGCGCGTCGGGGAAGCCGGTCAGGTGCTCTCCGAAACCCGACCCGACAGCTGGGACGTCATTATTCGCGATGTTTTTATCGGTACGACCCGAGGCGACCACATCACGCCGATGCATCTGACCGGGGTAGAAGCCGCCCAAACTGCGGCACGCGCCGTGGGCCCCAACGGTGCCTACGTCATCAACTACGGCGGGCCGCCCAACCTGACCCCGGCTCGGGCTGAGGCCGCTGCGCTGGCTCAAGCGTTCAGGCACGTCACACTGATCTCGGACGCCACAATGTTTAAAGGTCGACGCCGCGGCAACATCGTCATGGTTGGCACCCAAACACCGCTTGCCAGCCCGGAGTTGGGCAGCAGCGACGCATTTTTGGCGGCACTGCGGGCCGAACCACTGCCGGCCCAAGCAAAGTCCGGGACCGAAACCACGAACTTTATCGCGGGCACGCCACCGAGCCTGACCCCGCTGCTTTATCAAAAACCCTTGTAGCAGCAGTAATTGCGCTCACTTCGGCGTTAGAATAGAACCATCACCTTCGCAACCGAACCCCGGGAGCGAATTGACCGTACCGAGGGGGATCTTCCATGACCGACCAATTCCATGACCCAGCAAAAAAGGTGAATGCGGACAACGGTCTGCCAGAAAACACCGCGAAGAAAAAACACGGCGTCGTCGTCGGCGTGGACGGTTCGAAACGCTCACTGGCCGCTGCCATCTGGGCGCTGCGCGAAGCCAAACGGATCAATGCCCCGTTAACCATGGTCTCGGCGTATACGCTGCCCATCTTCCCATCCGTGGCCGTCGATGCTGCCACCGGTGGCCACGAGGACTCAGCACTGGCACAGTCCTGCCGGCAGATCCTCGAAGCCACCAAAGCCGAACTCGGCGACACCGAGGGGGTCGAGGTGCGCTGCAACGTGGAACTCGGGGATCCGGGAACCGTACTCATCGATTACTCCCACGACGCCGAGATGCTCGTCGCCGGTCCCCGTGGTCGCGGCGGATTCCTTGGGCTGTTAGTCGGTTCGGTTTCGCGAGGACTACCCGCCCAGGCCAAATGCCCGGTCGTGCTCGTTCCACGTGGTGCCGAAGCCTCCCGGGCAGCCTCCGATGCGCCAGTGGTGGTGGCATCGGATGGTTCCGAACAGGGACGCGTTGCCATGTTGCGCGCTGCCGAAGAAGCACTCCACCGCAGCTCAACCTGCCGGTTGCGCGTCATCACCGCGATGGCACCGGTCTCCTCGGCGGTCGAGTGGTTGCCATCAACCGTCGATGAACGTGCGATGTTTGACGAACTGCGCGACAAACTCGAAGCCGGTGTGGCCTGGTTGCAGTCGCACTTCCCGCAACTCAACATCGAGTCGGAAGTCATCGACGGTGTGCCTGTCGATGCGGTCGTAGCCGAGTCGGAATCCGCCCGTCTGACCGTCGTGGGCACGCGCGGGCTCGGTGGGTTCACCGGCGCGCTGCTGGGCTCCACCTCCCAGGGTATTGCCGCGCACGCCCGCGGTCCGGTCATGATTGTGCCGTACCACGAGGATCCACGCTTGAGCGACCGACCAGAATTCGGTCCGATGATCAATCAAGACCCAGAAGCATAAGGCCAGCAAGCATAAAACCTGAGGGGTTGGTTACCGCATTGGTAGCCAACCCCTCAGGTGTTGTGTGGTTATTCAGTTATGGACCCCCGAGGGCACGGAGAACTTCCCCGGACTCCGCGCCCTCAGAGGAGTCTGTGGTTAGTAGCGGCCGCCCACCTTGAGCATGTTCCATGGTGAGTAGTGCAGGCCGGTAATGCTAATACCGGTCGATGGGTTGCGCGCGTGCGCAATCTGGCCGTTACCGATGTAGATAGCTACGTGGTAGACGCCGGAACCTTTGCCGTTGTTGGACCAGTACACCAGGTCACCTGGCTGCAGATTATTCAGCGAAACGTACTGCTTAGCCGCACCATACTGCGCGCTTGAGGTACGCGGCAGGGATTTGCCGGCCTGTGCAAAGGCTGCACTGGTGAACCCAGAGCAGTCATAGCCCTTCGGACCGTTGCCACCCCACGAGTAGAACGTACCGGACTCCTTGGTCTTATTGACCGCCCAGTTGACCGCAGCTGACATGTTCGAACCTGTGGATGCCGGAGCCACACTCGTGGTCTTCGGTGCTGCAGGTGCTTTCGTCTGCGTTGGGGTTGGGGTCGGAGTCGGTGTTGGAGTCGCTGTCCGAGTCGGGGTCGGAGTTGGCGTTGCCGTACGAGTCGGCGTAGGTGTCGCAGTCTGCGTTGGTGTTGGGGTAGCAGACGGGGACGGTGATGACGTCGGGGTCGAGGTAGGCGTCGGCTCTGGTTCAGGCTCCTGTGTTGCCCGCTCAGACGGTGTCGCACTCTGCGATGGCGCGGCACTGGAAGTCGACGGGGAAGGCTCTGGTTCGGACGGTTCTACGACTGGCCCCTGCGAAGCAGCTTCCGTGCTGGTAGCCGAGGCCTCCGGTGATACGATTTCTTCGTCGAGATTCTCCTCGACGACTTCGTCCTCGAGGTCTTCAGCAGTGTCAGGCAGACCGGCTGCCTGAGCAGCTGAGGTGACTCCCTCGAGTTCCTCATTATGCCGGTCTTGTTCCGCAGCGAGTCGAGCTGCTGCTTCCTCTTCGAGGATACGCTGTGCTTCTGCTTCAGCAGCCTCACGTTCAGCGGCCTCTTGAGCTTTGGCTTCAGCGTCTTCGGTAGCGTCGCGGCGGGCTTCAGCTTCGTTTGCTAGGTGCTCGGCACCTTGGGAGTTGAGTTGGCTTGCATCAGCATTACCAGCAAGGCCGTCTGTGACCTGCTCATTTCGTGACGCATTAGCAAGGGCATCCTCATCGTCGCCCAACAAGAATTCTTCAGTACTCAAGCCTCCGTTGCGATACATGTCCGCAACGGCTTCCCCGGCAGTTTCCTGATCTTCTTCTTGCTGTTCGGCAGCGAGTTCTGCCTGCTGTGTCGCTGTCTCAGCCTCACGACGAGCCTCTGCGGCGGCTTCGCTCAGTTCGCGAGCCTTTTCATTGGCGGTGAGTGTTTCGGCTTCGACATCCGCTAATCGTTGGTTACTCTTTTCTACGATCTTCTTGAGATCTTCACGCAACTTTGCTTGAGCAGAGGGGTCTTCCTTAGCCTTTTTGATAGTGGCTTCGTCAGGGAGGTCAGGTACTTTAGGCAGCGAAAGTTCTGACGCATCGTCGGCTTTGACAAAAATGCTGTCGGATTCAGAGAAGATCTGTGGCATAGCGGTGGCAGACACTGCTGCTACCGTCACCAGGGCGACGCCTGCGGCGCCCCCTTTCACAATGCGTGATTTCACGATTCTTCCTCATTCTGTGGCTAGTCCAAATTTTATGGTTTCGAGACAACCATCGTCACCACAATCCATGACTTTATCTGCACTATTGTCACAACTGCAACACATGGCACATCCGTCAACATAAACCACATTGATGTAATTATCGCGACACGCCGGGAAACATCAGGATCCTTACGGAATCAGCGGATTATAAAAACTTCTCAACAGACCGAGGGGTTTGGCTTGACATGCACGAAAAAGCGCCCGGATCGAGATCAATCCGGGCGCTGCGTAACGGTACTGTGATGTTAGAAAAGAGCTAGTTTGGGTTGATTTCCCGGCTGTTCAGAGCAGGCTCGGCAGGAGGTCGACGAACGGTTGCGGGGCGCCCCGCTGCAGCAGCATGTTGGAGCACCATTTTCTCGGCTAAGCCGAGATAGCGATGCAGTCCTCGAGATGCTTCGATGCGTTCTCCTGACAGGATGCGATTAATGATGGCTAGGTTCTGCTGCGGGAAGGTTCGGTGTAGCGGTGGAGTCAGGTCTAGGCTGTGGAAGGCAAGCTGAAGCTGAGTGAGTATGCGCTCGAGTGAAGCATTCATCGTGGTCGAATGCGCCAGCCTCACAACTGCTATGTGGAAACTTCGGTCTGCCTCTTTCAGGGCCTCTCGGTCTTCCTGTGCGATCCCGCGACGTGTCCTGTCGGCGGTGCGTTCGAAGACCTCGGTCAGCTCCGGGGTGAGCTTGCCCCACAGTATCGAGGAAGGCTCCAGAAAGCGTCGGGTCTGATAGATCTCTTGAATGTCCCGGGGGCCAGGGTCAATCACAAAGACGCCACGATTCGGCACCTTATAGACGAGGTGCTCGCCCGCGAGTACCGTAAACGCTTCGCGCAGCGTGTTGCGAGACACTTCGAATTCTGCCGCAATGGACTCTTCGGACAGTTTCGTTCCAGGTCTCAGCGCGCCCTCACAAATATGTTGCCGCAGGGCAGCTGCAATTCTCGTAGGGGTATGAGCGTGAATCGGATCGTCGGCGCTCTCGTTTTCAAGCGAAAGCTCTGGCATGACAGGTTTCTCCATTTAGATCTCCCGTAACTCAGAGTGCTGAGAGTCACATTAGCACCGGGTTCTGTGTTTTGTCTGTACTTGCTTGCTTGGGTAGAAATTGTTTTCTGTAACATATGCGAATGCTGCTCTGACAAGGTGTTCTGTGAAAATAAATTTTCCGTCTTCGTGGATGAGAGTAGGTTGTTGGAGTGCTGTCAGCGCTCCATGTTTGCGGGTTCGCGCGAGTTGGGCTGCGCTTCGATTTGCTTTTAAAAAAGAATTAGGTCTATGATGATCTAGGTCGTTCGCACAAACGAGTCAAGACTTAGCGAAACTACGCCCCCATCGTCTAGTGGCCTAGGACACCGCCCTTTCACGGCGGCGGCACGGGTTCGAATCCCGTTGGGGGTACAAGTCAGTAAAATGGCTGCCAGAAAATTGCAAAATTTTCTTATGGCCCTGTAGCGCAGTTGGTTAGCGCGCCGCCCTGTCACGGCGGAGGTCGCGGGTTCAAGTCCCGTCAGGGTCGCGGAATCGAGAGCCTGTCCAGAGGACGGGCTCTTTTTCCCAAAACAATTGAATACCCTTGGTCCTGTAGCTCAGTTGGTAGAGCGTTCGACTGAAAATCGAAAGGTCACCGGATCGACGCCGGTCGGGACCACGGAACCCTCGCGTAGCTTCTACATCGCGAGGGTTCTTTCTTGTACCCCCGGCTTGCGCGACTAGGCGATTAAAAAGCACACGTTTTGTCCTTTAACCCAAATAGTCCGGTAACCCGTCTCGTCGTCGTGGTTGTTCTATCAGGTCGTTTGACTCGCCACAAGAACCTGGACAGTCCGTGACCGCAACAGCCTCCTATCAGGTAACTCAAGAAGACGTTGACCGCGGATGGGTGCACAACACAGCAACCGTGGACGGCACTCCGCCACCGGGAAGCCCAGATATTCAGTTTTGCCAACACCGGCCGATATCAGCATAGACGACCCGCTACCGGGGCTGTTGCGCCTGTACTATGATTGGCCGGGCGCATCGGGTGTGCTTGCACCAGGTGAGTCAGCCACCGCGACGGCCGAGTGCACGGTCACCCAGGCTGATGTTGACGCCGGCGTGGTCCACAACGCGGCAACCGCCGAGGGCACCCCGCCACCGACGGTCGATCCAGAAGATCCCGGGCACCCGGTCCCATCGCCCCCGTTCGAAACCCCACCGGTACACGAGCGCACCCCGCTTTCACCGGCCACGGCAATCCACTTGATCAAGACCACGGATCTCGACGGAGCGGCTGAAGCGGGCAACGTTATTGAGTACACATTTGCTGCAGCCAACACCGGCAACGTGAGCCTCACCGACGTGACTATCACCGATCCGTTACCGGGGTTATCCGACCTAGAGTTTTCTTGGCCTGGCGAAGCCGGAGTGCTGGCGCCGGGAGAAGCCGTTGACGCAACCGCCTCACTGGTGCTGACGCAGGCCGACATCGGCCTGGGACTGGTTAACAACACGGCAACCGCAAGTGGTACACCTTCGCCGACCTATAACCCTGAGGACCCGGCCGACCCGCCACCGCAAGCGCCGGTCACCGATCAGTCGACGGTCACCACCGAACTGGCACCAGCGTCAGGAGTTGAGCTGGAGAAAAGCAGCCAGCAGACCGGTGAGGGTGCAATCGGCGATACCGTGACGTACACGTTCACCACCATCAACACCGGGAACGTGACGCTGACTGATGTCGCACTCAGGGATGACATGGACGGTCTCCGCGATCTGCGATACCAGTGGACAACCACCGGTCAATTCGCACCGGGTGAAGTGGTCACTGAAACGGCAACGTATGAGATCACCCAAGCAGATCTGGATGCCGGAGAGGTCCTCAACCTCGCCATCATCGTTGGGCGTCGACCCGGCTGGTGACACAGTCACCCAAGAAGACACCGACAAGGTCACCTTCGGTGGACGGGCCGCAACTGGTGCATCAATCCTGACCGCTGTCGGAATCGCGCTGTTTGCCATCCAGTTGGGTATCGTCTTGATGCGATCACGGAGCCGAAAGGAAACTGTATGAAATCCCAGCGCACTCTCTTAGCCGGAGTGGCTCTGCTTGTAGCCGTGACCCTGGCCGCCTGCGGTTCGTCCGAGGATACCGGAGCAGCTGACGAATCGAGTAACGCGGAGGAGGCCAAAGTCGTTGAGGTTGCAGACCACCCCGGCTCGGTCGAAGACTACGTCGGCGCCCTCGAAGACGTCGAACTTGAAACCTGCTCTGCAGGTGGACAAGGTCTCGACGTCGCAGGTGCGGAAACCACCGAATGGGAAACGCAGCTGGACCTCACCCAGGACGAGGTTAGATGCGTCCTCCGTGCCGAACAGTTTTCCGTCGAATAATCTAAAGCAGGCCTAAAACCCTGGGAAGATGCTCCAGTGGCTTCCCCGGGTTATTGTGTTTACGCAGTGCCATCATCACCTATTATCTGCGCGGAAAAATCTCACCGGGTGATGTGCCAGGTGATTTCTACCGTTTTGGCTAAGAAACGTTGAGGGTTCGTCCTAGAGTGCTATATGGTTCTCCCTAGTCAATGGCATCAACGGCATTTGGCCTAGCTATGCCCAGATTCCGGGGAACTCCGGACTGGTGCAGCCTGCTCAGGGTGTTTCGCAACGTTCCGGACCTCATCACTTGATTACAAGGGAACGAGAATGAATCAAAACACTTTGAAAGGAGGGGGCCCATTGCATAACGAAACTGTTGAATCGCCGAGAATCGCATCAGCATTCTCGCGTTTCGTCGCAAGTATTCTTGCCGCAGTCTTATCAGTTGCTGGGTTAGTGGCATTAGGACCCGCAGCAGTTGCTGCTCCGGCTGGTATATCAACAACGCCATTGCACAACGGTAGCCCTCTCGCAAACGATGCGGTCGTAGAACCCGGTGACACATTTACTATTCGTGTCCAGTATGACCGGAACGTTGACGCTAGCGAGCCCGTATTAATTGGCCTTCCCGAAGGACTGAACTTCGATGAGTCATCGCTGGAAGTTCCGTCTTCAAATACGGCGATCGATGGCATTGCGCGTGACGGTAACCAGCTTGCAATCAGTTTCAACGACACATCGGAGTGGGCTGTTGACCAGGGCATCTACGATCTGAAGTTCACGTTTTCAGAAGTAGAAGTGACCGAATCGCAGACCATTACTTGGACTGTGGGTGGCGAAGAGTACTCACGCCAGGTGATCGTGCGACATGAAGATGCGCAAGAAGAAAACGTTTCTGACCACCTGGCAAAATCGGT
>DATBUK010000060.1:0-24729 GCA_036516155.1 Yaniella sp. | reverse complement strand
GGCGCGAAAACCAATACCACCAGGATCATTGCAATGGTGACATTGCGCCAGTCTTGTATGACCAGTGAGCTTATTGCTGAGACGACAAAGAGAAGCCCGGCAACAATCATCACCACATGACGGTAGTCTTGTTTGGTCGTGGGCTGGTGAGTCTTCAAGCTCGAGGTGGTCATGGTGTGCCACCATACCGTGACCGAGCCTGCGCTCTCGATGGCTGTTCACTATTCGAGACCGGTGGGTTTCGTCACATTGCAAGGAAGATCGCCACGTAGTGGCAGGTCCAGGCGATGACGGTGCATACATGGAATATCTCATGAAAACCAAAAGAATAGGGAAACCAGTTGGGTTTTTTGAGCGCGTAAATAACCGCACCGAGCGTATAAAACATGCCGCCTAACACAATGAATGCGATGACCCAGCCTCCGCTGGCTGTATAGAAGTCAGGTAGGTACCACACCGCGACCCACCCCAGCGCGACGTAGAGCAATACATAGAGCCATCGTGGCGCACTCGACCACAGCTGCCGTAACAAGATCCCTGCGATGGCTGCGACCCAAATGACCGTCAGGAGCACTTGGCTCTGATTGATTGGTAGCAGGAGGACGGCTAGCGGGGTGTATGTACCGGCGATCAGCAAGAAAATATTGGAATGATCGAGCCTGCGCAGCACCGCGCTGACGCGCGCTGACCAGGTGCCTCGGTGATAGACAGCTGAAGAACCAAAGAGTACGACCGAACACACCCCGAAAACAGCGACACTGAGTCGTTGAGTGAAGGTTTCAGGCACAGTGATCGCAAACATCGCCGCCATGAGTACTAACGGGGTGGCGATCAGATGGATCCAGCCGCGTGCTCGCGGTTTGGCTAACAGTGCCTTTGGATTGAACCAGTGGTCAGTCGTATGCTCTGTGTTGAGCTTTGAATTCATGCATTCTCCGGGACGAGAGCGTGATCAGCCATACCGTAGCCGATGGCTCTGACGGTACGGCACAATCTACGCTCGATTCAGCGCCACGTTCAGAATGAGGATCACTCGAGAGAGCTGTGGTGTGGCACATACAGATATTCTGACCGTAACACACAGCATCCTGGGTCACTAGCTGCACGGTACTTCGTTCCGGGGTGTTGGGGTCGTCGACTGCATAGGATTGAGCTATGCATGTTGCCCATCTTGAGCAGTTGAGTCAGCGTCTGCTGCCCACTGTCCCCGACGATCTTGCAACCACCTTGTCCACTTATGATTGGCGGAAAGCCCAACGTGTTGAACGCGGCAAAGACCACACGATCTTGATCGCCGATGAGCTTGCCGTGGCCCGGCTGCCCCGGCGCAGAGACCCAGACCTGGAGCGGAAAGTTGCTCTGGTCGACGCACTCGATCTCCCCTGGCAGGTTCCGACTTCGCTATCTGAGGTCGACGAAGGGGTGCTCCAGGCATTCATTCCCGGCACGGCACATCCCCATGGTGTCGGAGACCCAAAAGTGTTAGCTGAGATCGTAACGGTGTTTGATTCCTATGACACTTCAGGTTTAGCACTCAATGTGCCCTTTGCTCAGCGGGGACGGCTCACCCCTACGAGGCTGTCCAACCTAGATAAAGTCGTCCCGGACCAGATGGCCTGGGCTATTGCCGAACATGTGCATGGTTGGACAGATGATCATGTTGGCGCAGGACTGGTGCACGGGGATTTGGCAGGGCACAATATGCACTGGCTCGACGGTGAGCTCGTCGGGATTTTGGATTGGGATTATGCGGCCCGTTGGGACACTGCACTCAATGCGACGTATCTGAGCCTCTGGCACCGCGTTCCCCTCGAAGAGCTCACGACCGCACCGAACCGAGCGCGAGTCTGGTCTGGTGCGCTGGGCTTATATTCATTGGCCGACGCGTTGACCTGGGACGTCTCCCCTGCCGGCTGGCGCCGGTTGATCAAAAAGGTCAAGCCACGGATCGTGGCAGCATACCGTGCATTACCGCATGCAGAAGCCTAACGCAGACGATCCGGTGCTAAATCTCGCACCGACTGAGCAGTGACCCATTCCCCCGCTGCGCCGTCCACGAGCAGATCTGCTGCGAGGCGGGCGAAAGCCAGGGAGGTTTGGAAACCATACCCGGATTGTCCGGCGAGCCAGAAGAATCCCGGCGTGTGATCGTATCCCACTACCGGCACACCATCTGGGGCTTCGGTCCGCAATCCGGTCCAGGCTTCACGGACTCGCGTCACATGCAGGGTCGTATCGGCTTGAATCTCTTGACTCAATGCGTCGATGTCTTCGGCACGCGGTCGTGCATCTTCAGCAGGTGAAGCCACCGCTTCCTGCGGCGAGGCCAGGATCGCATGGTCATCTTCATACCGGTAGTAGTAGCCACCGACTTTCATTACCATCGGACGGGACGCACTCAGTGGTTGGTCCACCTCGAAAATGGCTGCGGTCCGGCGCAGCGGGGTCAGGCCTAGAGGTGGCACACCAAAAATCTGCGCTATCTGGTCGGCCCATGCACCCGAGGCATTGATGACGGTTGGTGACTCATACGTACCCCGCGGGGTAGTCACAACCCAACGACCGTCACGATATGTTGCCTTCGTGACACGTTCACCGGTGCGGATGGTCAGGTTTGTGGCCTCGCTGACGAGCCAGTCGATCATAGCGTGTGCATCGGTCCGCAACGAGTGCTCATCCAACGCTGCGTCGGTGAAACGCTCGGCCCGCAGTTCTGGTACCAGGGTTTGCAAGGTCGCCGAATCTAACCGGATCTGTCCGGGATAGGCTTCTTCGTCAATTTCCGCTGCCGACCCCACCATGGCAAATGTGGAAGGCCACACGACCGGCTTGACGTATGCACGCTGCTGTTCCAGAAGCATGTCGACGGTGAGGTCGGTGAGTTCACGCACGGCGGGCGGCCCGTATCCCAGCACAAGCTGCTGTGCTGATCGTCCGGAGGTGTGGTACGCCAGCTGGTCTTCAGCTTCCAGCAGTGTCACCTGGTGGCCTCGTCTGGACAGTTCTCTTCCCAGGGACAGGCCTGCAATTCCTCCACCGATAATGAGCATGTGCGGTCCTTCCTGACACGACACGGTGCAACACCACACACGATTAGGGCAGTGCACCCGCACTGCCCTGATCGTGACGAAAATGCCGGTTAGTTGATCTTTTCCAGGATAATTTCGCGGACTCGTCCGGCATCAGCTTGACCTTTGGTGGCCTTCATGACCGGTCCGATCAGCGCACCCACGGCCTTCATGTGCCCGTCTTTGATGCGCTGCACAACATCCGGGTTGGCGGCCATGGCTTCGTCCACGGCACTAGTCAGCGCGCTATCATCGGAGACGACCGCAAGCGAACGAGCTTCGACGATCTCACGCGGCCGGCCCTCGCCGGCAGCGATATACCCGACAATCTGCCGGGCGATCTTATCGTTGATCGTTTTGTCGGCGATGAGCTGTTCGATCTCGACGACATCGGCCGGCGTCACGCCCAAGGCCTCGGGCGAGACACCTTCCTCGTTGGCTAACCGAGCGATCTCGCCCATCCACCACTTCCGGGCGGCCTCAGGGGTTGCTCCGGCGCTGACGGTCTGTTCGATTTCATCGAGTACTCCGGCGGCGACCACATCGCGGAATTCAGTATCAGAGAACTGCCATTCTTCGCGCAGGCGACGACGCCGTTCGAGTGGATTTTCTGGCAGTTCAGCGCGGAGTCGTTCGATCCAGGCTTCATCGGTGACGATGGGGACCAGGTCCGGATCCGGGAAATACCGGTAATCGTCGGCATCGGATTTTGGTCGACCCGAACGAGTCGAGCGGTTTTCCTCGTCCCAGTGACGGGTCTCCTGCACAATAGTCTCGCCTGCGTCCAGGGCTTTTGCCTGGCGAATGATTTCGGATTCGACCGCCGCAGCGACTGCCCGAGTTGAGTTCACATTCTTGGTTTCGGTGCGTGTCCCGAACGTGCTCGAACCGATTGGCATCAGCGACACGTTGGCGTCACAGCGAATGTTGCCGCGTTCCATCCGCGCATCCGAGACCCCCAGGGTTTTGACGATATCGCGGATGGTCGACAGGTAAGCTCGCGCGATTTCCGGTGCGCGCTCGCCGGCACCTGTGATGGGCTTCGACACGATTTCTACCAGCGGCACGCCAGCTCGGTTATAGTCAACCAGCGACGCTGAGGAATCGTGGATGCGACCCGTGGAACCAATGTGGGTGAGCTTGCCGGCGTCTTCTTCGATGTGCGCACGTTCAATTTCGACGCGGAAGATCTCACCGTCATCGAGTTCGACATCGACCCAACCGTCGTAGGCAATCGCGGGCTCTTCCTGCGAAGTTTGATAGTTTTTGCCCAGATCCGGGTAAAAGTACTGTTTCCGCGTGAACCGTGACTCGGGTGCGATGGTGCAGTTCAGTGCCAACCCGAGTTTGATGCCGTAGTCGATACCGGCGGCGTTAATGGTCGGAAGAGTTCCGGGCAGTCCCAGGTCGCCGGGGGTCACGTTGGAGTTTGGTTCGTCCCCGAACGCATTGGTGGCGGTCGAGAACATCTTAGTTTGGGTATTGAGTTCGACGTGAACTTCAAACCCGAGGACGGGTTCATAGGTCTTCAAAGCGTTTTTCATGCTGTTGCTCCTGCCGAGTTCTCGACGACGGCGCTGAGGCGATACACCAGTTCGTCTGCATAAGTAGGGGCGGAAATGTGCACGCCTGCCACACTGGCGGCGGGCAACCCCGCGAGGGATGCGCCAACCCCGGGGTTCGTTGAGTCGTATTCTGCACCCTGGATGGTGGCGGCTGGCACGGCGAGCGCATCCACTGACTCGAAGGCCCGCTGGTGCTCCTGGATGATCGCGGTGCGCACCTGCTGGGCCGGGTAGAAGTGGGTGCTGATCGTGCCGGTTGATAACAGCTGGGTGCCCAGCATGATGCGGCGTTTGGTTTCATAGCCGAATCCGGCGCCACGGGAGGCCATGATCATGTCTTGCACCGTCGCATTGTCCGGGGTGACGCGGTTCCCGAAACGGACGCCATCAAATTTTGCCAGGTTGGCTGAGAACTCTGCGGCACCAATGATGTGGCTGGCCTGCCGTGCCTGCTCGAGGGTTTCGAGTGCGATGTCGGTGGTTTCCACACCGGCTTGTTCTAAGGCGGCCACACCGTTTTGGTACAGGGCCCAGATGCCATCGGTGACGTCCTCGGGCTGGGTGTCCACAATGCCGACGGTCGTACCGGAGGCCTCTGCGGTGCTGGTGAAATCCCAGGCGTAGTCCAGACTCGTCGGATCTTGCATATCGTAACCGACCAGCAGCTCGTGCAGGGCTTTGGCGTCGGCGGTGTTGCGTGCTATCGGGGTGATCGTATCCATGGAGGAATACGCAGCAACCAGACCGTAACGAGAGATTGCCCCATAGGTTGGCTTGATGGCCACTACCCCGGTTCCGGCCGCGGCATGCCGTGCGGTACCGGCGGTGTCCGAGACGACCGCGAAGGGGGCCTGATGGTTGCCGACGGCTTGGTGGGCACCGGATTCGTAACCGACGCCAAATTCTGCGACCTTGGCCTTGCCCAAGATGGGCAGACCGGCTTCGCGCAAGCGGGTCACGACGGTGGCTTCGTACGGCGAGACCCAACCATCAAGGTAGTCTGAACCGGCTGCAGTGGGCATGCCCTTGGTGACGATCACATCGGATAACACCACGGGCACGCCGGCCAGTGGGTGGTCGTATTTGCCAGCATCGACGTCGGCGGCCACGGCCAGGGCGTCTTCCGAGTTGATGTGCACATAGGCGTCGGTTCCTGCCTCGAGGTGGGCGGTGACCAGTTCCACGGCGGTGGTCTCACCGGCGCGAAGTTTCTCCGCCATTTCGGTGGCGGTCAGTTGGGTGAGCGACATTATTCTCCGTCCAGGATTGCAGGGACCATGAATTGACCGTCTTGTGCTTCGGGGGCACCGGACATGGCCTGTTCGTTGGTGAGCTCATTGGCGACGGTGTCTTCGCGGAGCACGTTGTTCACGGGCAGCGGGTTGACGGTGGCAGCCAGCTGGGGGTCTGCCGTCAGGGCCAAGGAATCGAGGATGGGGTCGAATTCAGCGGCGAGTTTGTCGCGCTCTTCATCGGTGAGCGCGATATGCGCGGTTGCTGCGATGTGATCAACCATGAATCTCCTTTACTAGGTGGTTGCGTTGAGGGGGTGGACATAGACCAGGAAGGTTTCTAAACCTGTGTCGTCGTCCACGATGCCGGCGGTGTAGAGGTTCCAGTCGCGTTCTACGGCGCGCTTGAACCCCATCTTGTCGTACATGGTTTGGGCTGCGGTCATCGAGGCCATCGTGGTGATCGCGACCCCATCGAGGTTGTGGTCGCGAGCCATCTGCAGCACGTAGGTCACCAGGGCGCGCCCAATGCCTTGACCTTGGAACCCCGGATGAACCGCCAGCATCCGAAACTCTAATTCGTTATCGTAGGCTACTTCGGCCATGGATGAGCCCGGCAAGGCAATGTTGACGCTGCCGGCGATCTGTCCGTCAACCTCGGCGACGTATAGGCCGTCGGCTCGGGCGGCAATATCGGTCAGCTGTGTCGCGTACTGCGAGGTGGGGTCGATGTGTCCGGCCTCGATATAGGCGGCATGTGTGAGTTCGCGGATCGCCGGGTAGTCGTTGGTGGTTGCCGTGCGGATGGTCACCAGCGGACATCCCCCAGGCGCTGTTTGAGGGTTTGCGTTTGGTCAGCTGGGCCGATCGCGTGCACGCTGACGCGGTCGTCTTCTACGGTAAATGAAACGTGAAAGTTCTCAATGCGGCCATTGCTCGAAGTGTTCTGTTGGTTGATCCAGTTCTGGGGCTCCGGGGTGGTGACGGTCCCGGTGAGCTGCGTTCGGCCAATGGGATGGTTGGGGTCGACGTCGAGCTCGTGGTGGGCCAGACCGATATCGCCGGCAATAACCCAGTCGGGTGTGGTGTCTGAGACCTGCCAGGCTGGACGCCGCACGGGAACGCCGGCTTCTTGGGCGATGAGTGCACCGGCAGCCCAATCATATTCCTGCAGCCCGTATTCGGCATAGGCATCCAAGGTGCCATCGGCGACCATGCACAGATCCAGCGCTGCGGAGCCTGCTCGGCGCAGATCCGAGAAATCTCCGGCTTCGATCAGGCGCACAAGCTGCTCGAACTGGAATCCTCGACGGGTCGGATGATACGAAAACCCGGAAGCTAACAGCCGGCCAGAGCGGCCAAGGACCGGACCGGTAAGACGAATGGGTTCTGCTGGTTGACTCGGCAGTCCAACATCGAGGGGGCCGGTGTGTGTCGTGAAGGCACCCCCGCCGGCGCTAGCCCACCAGGAGCGACCCAAGGCCGGGGCGACAATGGCTGCTGCTATCCAGCGGCCCTCATATTCCACGGCGACGGAAGAACAGTAGTGTGGCAGGCCCCGAATGAAGTTGGTGGTGCCATCCAACGGGTCGATGGACCACCGATACCCACTGGGCTCGTCAACGGTCGTCGCGCCGTATTCTTCCCCATAGATCTCGTCGTGCGGACGATAGGATTGCAGCACGTACCGGATGGCGTCTTCAGCTCGGCGGTCATAGTCGGTGACCCAGTCGGAGCCAGACGATTTGGTTTCGGCGCCCAAGTCGCTCACGGATAGTGGTGTCCCGGTTTCGGGGCGTTGGGCGAGTTGGGCAGCACCGGCTTCTGCGGCAGCTCGAGCCACCGCTAAGAATGCGTTCATCGTTCTCCTGCTAGTAAGTCGCGAAACCCTTGCTCATCTAATACTGTCACGCCCAGCTGCTGTGCGCGGTCGAGTTTCGAACCTGCATTGGCACCCGCGACCAGGTAATCGGTGTTTTTCGACACCGAACCGGTGGCTTTGCCGCCGCGTGACAGGATGGCTTCTTTCGCCGAATCTCGGGTGAAGGTTTCCAGTGTGCCGGTCACCACGATCGTCACACCCTCAAGCAGCGTCGATTCTTCGGTGACTTCATCGGCCATGGTGACACCGGCAGCAGCCCAGGCATCAATGATGGCCAGGCGCCAATCGCTGGCAAAAAACTCCATGACCGCGGTCGCGATCACCTCACCGACACCGTCAACATAGGTGAACCGGTCATAGTCTTCAGCCAGGGCAGCTTCACGCAGGGCGTCCATCGAACCAAATGATGCCGCGAGCGCGCGAGCAGCGGTGGGGCCAACGTGTCGGATCGACAGGGCGACGAGCACCCGCCAGAGCGGTTGAGACTTTGCTTTTTCGAGTTCTTCAAACAGGCGCTTGGTATTGGCAGTTGGTTGGCCCGTGGTGCGTGTGTAGAAATACGGCACCAGTTCCCACTGTCCGGTGCCTTGCCCCTTGGACCGTTTCTCGCGCCAGACTTTCACATCGGCCAGTTTGGCTTTGAGTTCTTCATCGCCATTGGTCGCCAGGTCAAACAGCTGGCCATCTGAAGTCAGCACACCAGGGCCGGTTGGTACCACACGACCCGAATTCTCGGCAGGGTTCGGGCCTGGCCCGTTGGTCAGCCATGTCGCGGCCTCTTCGCCAAGTGCTTCGATATCGAAGGCTCCACGGGAGGCAGCGTGTTCGATGCGACCTGTCAACTGTGCCGGGCAGCTTTGGGCATTCGGACAACGCAGATCGACGTCGCCTTCTTTCATCGGGCGCAAAGGTGTGTCGCAGGAGGGACAGTTCGACGGCATCACAAAGTCTTGAACGTCATCGCCCCGCAGCGGGAGCACAGGTCCGACGATTTCCGGGATGATGTCGCCGGCTTTGCGCAGCACCACGGTGTCGCCAATTTTCACATTTTTGGCTTTGACGACATCTTGGTTGTGCAGTGTGGCCATGGAAACGGTCGAGCCGTCGACGAACACCGGTTGCATCATGGCAAAGGGGGTGACTCGACCGGTACGACCGACGTTCACCAGGATGTCGAGCAGCTTGGTGTGGACCTCTTCTGGTGGATATTTGAAGGCCACAGCCCAGCGCGGCGTCCGAGAGGTAAAGCCGAGCTGTTGTTGGTACGTCACGTGGTCTACTTTGACGACGATGCCATCGATTTGGTGGACGAGGTCGTGCCGACGGTCGCCGTATTCTTCGATGTAGTCGATGACTTGTTGTGCGACTTTGTCGGATGGCCCGGTGATCAGTTTGTTGTAGGGCGACACCGGCAGGCCCAGCGACTCCAATCGCTCATACGCCTGGTGCTGGGAGGTAATGCTCGTACCGCTGACCGTGCCCAACCCGTGGACAAACATGGACAGGCGCCGCTTGGCGGTTTCCGCCGGGTCTTTTTGGCGCAGCGATCCGGCTGCGGCGTTTCGCGGGTTGGCGAAGGGTGCCAGACCGGCGTCGGCGCGCGCCTCATTGAGCTCCTCAAACGCCGAGGGCGGCATAAAGACTTCACCGCGTACTTCTAGCACCTCAGGGATATCGTCCCCGGTGAGTTTGGTCGGGACTTCCTTGATGGTCAGCACGTTATGTGTGACGTCTTCACCAACGATCCCATCGCCACGGGTCGCAGCTTGGACCAAAGAGCCATTGCGGTAGAGCAGGTTGATGGCGAGCCCGTCGATTTTGACTTCAGCTAACCAGCCGACGTCTTCGGTAACACCGAGTTGGGCTAACCGTCCACCGACGCGGGCAAACCAGGTTTCAAGTTCTTCGGTCGAAAAGACATCTTCGAGCGAATACATCTGACTGAGGTGTTCAACGGGCGAAAAGACCGCGTTACCACCGACCTCTTGGGTTGGTGAATCACCGGTGACGATCTGCGGGTGCATCGCCTCGAGATCTTCGAGTTCCCGAAACAGCGCGTCAAAAGCGGCGTCGGAGATTTCTGGTTCATCATCGACGTAATAGGCACGCCGATGGTGACGTACCTGGTCTTTGAGAGTTTCGTAGCGCTCAAGAAGTTCTGGATCAGGAGTATTCACGGTCGCCATTCTACTGTGGGGTCTCGGTGACTTCAGCGACGACGACTGTGACATTATCCGAGCCGTCGGCTTCCAGGGCTAATTCGACGAGTTGGTTGGCGGCGTCTTGGACAGTCGATGCTGAACCTAAGACCAGGCCGATTTCTTGGTCTTCAACCCCGCCGGTCAGCCCGTCGGTGCACAATAAAAACCGGTCCCCAACCTGGGCATCGAATAACACCACATCGGCTAACAAGCGCGGCGTCGAGCCTACGGCCCGGGTGATGACGTTGCGGGCGGGATGATGACGGGCATCTTCAGCACTGAGCTGGCCTAATCGCACCATTTCGGCCACTGCAGAGTGATCTTGGGTCAGTTGAATGAAGGCTTCATCATTGGCTCGATAGCGGTAGGTCCGCGAATCGCCCACATTGGCAACCACCAGTTGGGCTTTGTCCTGGTGCAGCACGTTGGTTAGCAACGTGAGGGTCGTTCCGGCGCGGCCTTCGCCAACGTCATAGGCCGCACGATTGGCCTGAGTCAGCCATTCTTGCAGGTTGGCAAGTTCAAAAGGCTGTGGGGTTTCGGTATATGCCTGTTCGAAGGTTTCGACGACCGCGGCTGAGGCCAGTTCACCCCCATCATGACCACCCATGCCATCGGCCACGAGATAGAGACCGTCCCGGACGAGGTAGGAGTCTTCATTGAGCTCACGCAGGTGTCCCACGTCAGTGGCGGCCGCAGCCGTAAAACTATACATTAGTCAACCTCTATCCCGTCTCCAGCGCCTCGCAAGAGCATCGATGGATGTATCGGACCGAACCCGCGCACCGACTGGGGTGGTTGGGGAATTAAAATATACCGTTCATCATCGGACAACACATTGGCGGTCAGCTGGTCGACCAGTACCGTGCCCGGATCTGCCAGGGCGGTTAACCGGGCCGCAAGGTTGACGGTTGGACCATAAATATCTCCAAGACGTGACAGCACGCGGCCCCAGACCACGGAAACACGCGCCGAGGGAAGGACCGGGTCCTCGCTGAGCGCTTGGGACAGTGCAAGGGCAATGTCGGCACCCGCTTCGGGGGTTTCGGCGTTGAACAACACTTCGTCTCCGACGGTTTTGACCAGGTGTCCGCCACCGACAGCAATAATTTCGGCACAGATCTGTTCAAAGCGCTGCACCATCTGGGCCAGGGTGCGTTCACTCATGGTCCGAGATAGGGCCGTATAGGAGACCATGTCAGCAAAACCCACCGCTCGCGCCAACGGCAACGGGGCATCGTCTTCGGTACCGTCGCGGCCCTCTTCGGAGGCCGCAAGTCCGGCCTCAACGCGGACGGTCAATCGTTGCAGGGCCGAGTTGAGTTGACGCCGATACGAGTAGGTCACCACATCTTCCAGCGACTCAATGACCGAAGGTAATAAGCGCAGGACTTCTCTGCGTGCCTCAGGATCCGAGAGCCCTTCGGAACTCATCTTGTCTTCCACGAGCGCTTCGATCTGCCACACGACCATCCGGTCCGTCATCTGACCGATCGAACGGGCAATCGAAATGGCGGTTTCTTCGTTGAGCACATCTTCGCGAACGAGTTCCACGATCGTGGCCATGGCCGCAACGTCTTGCTGGGTGAAGACCTTCTCGTCGGCTTTAATATTCGGAAAGCCCATGGCACGCCAGATTTTGCGAGCTGACACCACCGACACACCGAGCTCCTTGGCCACATCTCGCGGGGTTAATAACCGTGGCCCGCCGATGAGCTCTTCGTCTAGTACCTTGATCGCCTGGGTCCAGGTCTCCGAGAAGGGTTCAGCTGCCCCCAGATCAGACGATGTGGCAGACGTCGGCTGCACTATATCCAGTGGCCGGGTCGGTGTGGGATCAGCGTGCGTGTCAGAGTCGTTGCTCACAAGCCCCTACTTTCACTGAGCGAGCCGCCACTATAGCGGCCATATGAACCAAAGCGTTCCATGTCGACAAGGGTTTGAAACTCGGAGATCTGCGGAATGTCGTAGAGCACCCATGTTTGTCCCCGGGAGTTCATCAGGTGCAAATCGCCCGACCCCCGACGGCGCTGGCGACGCGACTGATGGACTTTCAGCGACACCAGCGAGTGTAGCGCCACCCAGTGGCGTTTGACTGCGATGGCTCCGAGTTTGTGGGCAACCCGATGCGTGGTGATCTCATAGCGCGAGACGAACCACTGCCACAGTGGTCGGATCACCGTTAAAAAGATGCCGATGGCGATCACTCCGAGACCGATGGTCGTCAGCGTGGGTGCCGAGTTCCGAATGAACTCTGGCATCGTATAGCTGGCAAGGACCCCGGAGAGAAATCCTGCCGCGCCGGCCCACAACACCAGATTCCATGCTGGTCGGATCAACACCGAGGGGTGGGCACGGGTACGCACCAGTAAGTGTTCACCGGTCACATAGTGCGTTCGCATGTCCCTCCTTCACGTGGTGGGCCGATAAGTTAGGCCGGTCGTAAATGTACAATATCTGCCGCAAAAATTTCGTGGTCTGTCTCATCGCGAACGATGAGACTCCCCGTCGACCCTAGTCCGATCGCCGTGCCATGAATATGGTTGCCGTCTGGCATGATCGCTTTGACCTGTTGTCCAATGGTCGTCAGGGTCGCTTCGACCGACTCGATGACCGGTTTCGCAACAAAAGCATCGACCGCTTCGATCAAACGCCGTCTGGCTTCAACCACAAACTCTCGTGCCGACAGGCGCACCCCATAATCTGCCAGCGCCCCGGCAGTCTCGAGCCGTGGGTGATCCTGAAAGTCAAGGTTGGTGCCGATACCAATCACCACAGCTTGGGTATCGGGCAACCATTGGGCCAGGATACCGCTCAGTTTCTTCCCGTCGGGACCCTGCACATCGTTGGGCCATTTCACCCCGGCAGCGACGTCGAATTCGCGAAACCAGCGGACCAGTCCGTCGGCAACGACCAGTGTCAGAACCCCCATCAGTTCTATCGGCAACTGGGGGCGAACGATCATCGACATTGCAGCGGCGGTTCCCGGCGGGGTGTCCCAGCTCCGGTCGAGTCTGCCGCGACCTGTGGTTTGGTTATCAGTGGCTATGACATCGCCGTGTTGGAGGTCGCGTTCAGCTGAGCTTGCCAGCTCTTGTGTTGAGCCGGTCTGATCGACCCAGTACACACCGGGAGCTATTTTTTGCTGGTGTAGTTGCGCCACGTACGAGAACCTTCATCTTAAACAACCGGTAGTATTATCCAGGATACAGGCCATACTCTACCCTGGAGGACCCGTTGACCAACCCCGCACAGTCTGGTGACAACCTGGGGGTCACCACCCCCGATCTCACCACTACTGCTGGCAAGCTCGAAGACTTTTTCCACCGGCGTGAGGCGGCGCTGCTGCCCACCGGTCAAGGACCCGTCGATCGGCAGCACTCCCGGGGCAAACAGACCGCCCGTGAGCGTATCGCTGCGCTGCTGGATGCGGATTCATTCGTCGAATTCGACCAACTCCGGACCCACCGTACGACGTCTTTCGGCATGGATGCACGTCATCCCGAAGGTGACGGTGTGGTCGCAGGGTACGGCACGATCGATGGTCGCAATGTGGCCGTCTACGCTCAAGACTTCACGGTATTTGGCGGTTCACTGTCCAAAGTCAACGGCGAAAAGATCGTCAAAACCCAAGAATTTGCTGCGACCAACGGCTTCCCAGTGATCGCCATCAACGACGGTGGGGGTGCCCGGATTCAAGAAGGGGTCGACTCCCTGGCCATGTTCGCGGATATCTTCCGCAATAACGTGATGGCTTCCGGTGTGGTCCCTCAGATCTCGATCATCATGGGGCCGGCTGCCGGGGGCGCGGCCTACTCCCCTGCACTCACAGACTTCGTGGTGATGGTCGATCAGACCTCGCACATGTTCATTACCGGGCCGGATGTCATCAAATCGGTGACCGGTGAAGAAGTCGATATGGAAACGTTGGGCGGGGCCCGACAACACAACGAAACCTCCGGGACTGCGGCCTACATGGCAGCCGATGAGCAAGATGCCTTTGAATGGGTTGCTGAGCTGCTCGACTATTTGCCGGCCCATAACTTCGTGACCCAAGAGTCGACTTTCGCACAAGATCTGGAAACCAATGTCGACGACCTTGCACTCGATACGATTGTGCCGGATTCAGCAAACCAGCCGTACGACATGCTCGAAGTCATCGCGACATTGGTCGACGACGGCGCGTTTTTGCAGATTCAGGAACGGTATGCGCCGAATGTGATCGTGGGCTTTGGCAGAATCGAAGGCCGCAGCGTCGGCGTGGTGGCGAATCAGCCCTCCCAGCTGGCCGGCACCCTAGATATCGCAGCATCAGAAAAAGCGGCTCGGTTCGTCCGGTTCTGCGATGCGTTCAATATCCCCATCGTCACCCTGGTTGATGTACCAGGCTTTTTGCCCGGTGTGGATCAAGAACATTCCGGCATCATTCGTCGTGGTGCCAAACTCATCTATGCTTACGCCGAGGCCACGGTGCCAAAAATTACTGTTATCACCCGTAAGGCCTTTGGTGGGGCCTACATTGTGATGGGATCGAAGAAGCTTGGGGCTGACCTCAACCTGGCCTGGCCGACCGCCCAGATCGGGGTCATGGGAGCCCAAGGTGCCGTGAACATTTTGTACCGCCGAGATCTGCTCGCCGTTGAACAAGAAGGCGGCGATGTTGAAGCACGCCGGGCAGAGCTCATTGAAGAATACGAAACGGCCCTGTTGAACCCCTATGAAGCAGCGGATTCCGGATACATCGACGCAGTCATCGCGCCATCTGAGACGCGCGCCCACGTGGTCCGTGCGCTGCGAGCCACTGTTGCGAAACGCGAGTCGCGTCCAGCACGAAAACACGGGAACATTCCACTATGACATCTCAACCAGAATCAACCGGTATTCGGGTCCATGGCACCTCGTTGACCGAGGAAGAAACTGCGGCACTGCTGGCGGTCGTGAACACGCAGCTCGTCGAGACTCCGCCTGCCGAACCGCCAGTGGATCACTCGACCCGTAACCGAGTGATCTCAACTTGGGGCTCGGTGGAAGGCTGGCATCAACCCCCATATGGTCACTAATCGCGCTGTTGCTCGGTCAAAATCACCTAACCGAGGCTCGATAGGATACCTAGCATGTCGGAAACGCCCATAGACACCCTGGCAGAGCGCTACGCAGCCGGTCTAGCAGAACTGAACCCTGTGGCAGCAACCGAGATCGGGCTTCCTGGTTATGCCGATAAAATGCCGGACTATTCCCAGGACGCGGCTGACGCACTAGACGATCTGCAGGCTACGACATTGCGGGAGCTTGACGGACTTCCAACGCAAAATGCCCAAGATGAGGTCACACGCGACGCGCTGATTGAACGGCTCAGTGTGGATCGCGAACTGCATGCCACCGGCATCGTGGAACTCAACAATATTGCTTCACCGGTCCAAGATATTCGAGCAACCTTTGATCTGATGCCGACAGAGACGGTCGAAGACTGGCAGAATATCGCTGCTCGTCTCGCACAGGTGGAAAGTGCTTTGGCGGGATACCGTGGTCGACTCGAGCTGGCACTGACTCAAGGTCACGCACCCGCACAGCGGCAGGTAGACGCCTGCATTACTCAGGCAACCGCCGCCGCAAAAGATTTCTTTCCCAACTTCATCAGCTCGGCAGACGGGATCGGTCAGACACTGCACGCCGAGTTAGAGCGTTCAGCGAGCCAAGCGGCCCAAGCCTACGCTGATTTTGCCGACTACTTAGCTACGGACCTTTATGCCAGAGCACGCACAGAAGATGCCGTAGGAGCTGACTACTATGGTCTGGCCTCTCGAAAATTCTTAGGCGCCGAGATTGACCTTGCGGAAACCTATGAGTGGGGCATCCATGAGCTTGACCGGATTGTTACCCAACAGCAGCAGGTAGCTGACAGCATCCAGCCCGGAGCAAGTATTGCAGAAGCTCGCCGCATCCTTTCAGCCGACCCTGCTCGCCAACTTCATGGGACAGAAGCCCTTCGCCAGTGGATGCAAAATCTCTCCGACTCAACCATCGTTGAGATGAAACAGCATTTTCACATTCCTGAGCCGATGGACTACGTCGAGGCCATGATCGCACCCACCCAAGATGGCGGTATCTACTACACGGGGCCTTCCGAGGACTTCACTCGGCCGGGTCGTATGTGGTGGTCAGTGCCTGAAGGGGAAGATACATTCACCACCTGGCAACAAAAGACGACCGTCTTTCACGAAGGTGTTCCCGGACACCACCTACAAGTTGCCACCGCTGTCCTCAACGCAGACCAGCTCAATTCGTGGCGTCGCAATTGGCTATGGGTCTCTGGACACGGTGAAGGCTGGGCGTTGTATGCCGAAGAACTCATGCGCGAACTTGGCTACCTTGATGATCCAGGGGATTACTTGGGCATGTTGGATGCCCAGCGGATGCGTGCCGCACGAGTGGTCTTTGATATCGGTGTCCACTGCGGGTTTGACGCTCCGCAACCATGGGGTGGGAAACCCTGGGACGCGGAAACCGGTTTCGCATTCCTTCAAGACCACCTCCACGAAAGTCCCGGTGTCTTAGAGTTCGAATTCATCCGCTATCTCGGTTGGCCCGGACAAGCCCCCAGCTATGCCGTTGGTCAGCGTATCTGGCAACAAATCCGGGCAGCGCACGAACAAACTCCTGACTTCGATCTGAAGACCTTCCATACACGGGCCCTACAACTGGGGTCTATGGGACTCGAGACACTAGAAAAGGCCCTGCGATGACGACGATAGTTTTAGGCTCAGCATCTGAAGCCCGCGCAGCAATCCTGCGCCGTGCCGGCATACCGTTTCGCCAACATGCCGCAGACATTGACGAGGCCGCACTCGTGGCCAAGATTGAACAACCACGTGTCCAGGCACAGGCGCTCGCCACAGCGAAAGCCCATGCGGTGGCCGATACGCTGCTAACCGACCAGCCGACGCTCGAGCACACCTACGTGATTGCCGCTGATTCGATCTTTGAATTTGGTGGTAAGCCCTACGGCAAACCGCACCGTCCAGAAGTCGCGCGGCAACGGTGGCAGGCCCAACGCGGCAACTCCGGGACTCTTCACACCGGCCATAGCATCATCGCACTGCTTGGTGGTGAGAAACAGCGTGTCCTCCAAGAGACCGTCAGTGCGCAGGTGACCTTCGCAAATGCTTCCGATGAAGTCATTGATGATTATATTGCGACCGGTGAACCACTGGGGGTTGCGGGAGGCTTTACCCTTGAAGGCCACGGCGCCACGATGATTTCAGCAGTCGACGGGGACCCGAATGCTGTCTTGGGTTTATCTTTGCGAGCAGTGCGTGAACAATTGCAGCGGGTCGGTGTCGATCTGACCAAACTGTGGAATTCGAACGAATGATCCACATTTTTGTAGCTTTCCTACAATAAAATTGCTTATTTTAGCGCTCACGGTGCGTCATCCTGTATGGTTTCGACGGATCCGTCCTAAGCTTCTTTGAGGTGCCACGAAGCGCTCAGTGATTCGTGTGCCCAATGTGCGGAGCGTTCCAACCAAGGAGAAAAGTGTCTATGTCCATGACCACTGCGTCATCCTCGATGATCTACCGATCGTTTTCGAAGGTTCTGATCGCTAATCGGGGTGAAATCGCGGTGCGCATCATTCGCGCGGCACAAGACGAAGGCTTAGAAGCAGTTGCTATCTATGCGAATCCTGACCGCGACGCGATGCACGTCCGTCTGGCAGACCATGCATTCTCACTGAACGGTGACACAGTAGCCGATACCTACCTCTCCGTGGAGAAGGTACTCCGGGCTGCTCGAGACTCGGGCGCTGACGCCGTCCATCCAGGTTATGGATTCCTTGCTGAAAACGCTGACTTTGCCCAAGCAGTGCTCGACGCCGGCCTGGTCTGGATTGGTCCACCTCCTGCTGCCATCAAAGCCCTCGGCGACAAGGTTGCAGCCCGTCACATTGCGCACAAGGTCGGTGCGCCACTGGCCCCTGGCACGGCCGACCCCGTGGAATCTGCACAGGAAGTGGTCGATTTCGCAGACGAACATGGGCTTCCTCTCGCAATCAAAGCCGCTCACGGCGGTGGTGGACGCGGTATCAAGGTGGTACGTCAACGCTCGGAAATTCCGGATGCCTATGAATCGGCAGTCCGTGAAGCCACGGCGGCTTTTGGCCGGGGTGAATGCTTCGTCGAACGCTTCCTGGATGCTCCTCGCCATCTCGAAACGCAATGTCTGGCCGATCAAGCTGGCAACGTGGTGGTAGTGTCCACTCGCGACTGCTCATTGCAGCGGCGCAACCAGAAACTCGTGGAAGAAGCCCCCGCCCCCTATCTGACTGCAGACCAAGAACAGCAACTCTACGATGCCTCCGTGGCACTACTCCAGGAAGCCGGTTACGTCGGTGCCGGAACCTGTGAGTTCTTGATTGGTCAAGACGGCACCATTTCGTTTTTGGAAGTCAATACCCGTCTCCAGGTTGAGCACACCGTGTCAGAAGAAGTCACCGGTATCGATCTGGTGCGTGAACAGTTCCGTATTGCACGCGGTGAAGAACTTGGATATGAGCACCCATCAGTGCACGGGCACTCCTTCGAGTTTCGTATCACTGCTGAAGATCCAGGTCAGAACTTCATGCCCGCGCCGGGCACGGTCACCAGAATGCGGCTCCCCGGTGGCCCGGGGGTCCGTATCGATACCGGCATTGAAGAAGGCGAAACGATCTCTGGCGCGTTTGACTCGATGGTCGCCAAACTGATCGTGACCGGTCGAGACAGAAAAGAAGCGCTTGAGCGGTCACACCGGGCACTCAACGAGATGCGCATCGCCGGACTGGCCACCGTGCTGCCCTTCCACCGGACCATCATCAAGGACCCGAATTTCGCCCCGGAACTTGACCAACCTGGTCAAAAAGTACCGGTCGAAGGACCATTTACCGTCCACACCCGCTGGATCGAAACAGATTTCATCAACGACCTGCAACCACAGTCCGTGGTACCGAGCATGGATGACAGTGACGAAACTGAACGTCGTGTCGTCACAGTTGAGGTCAACGGCAAACGGGTAGAGGTCACCCTGCCGGATTCACTGGCCGGAATTGCAGCCGTAGACGCGAAACCGCAACGACGCCGCCCCACCCGCACGGCGACCAAAACCTCGGGGGCATCGGCCGCCGGTGCTTCCGGTGACACCGTGACCTCCCCCATGCAGGGGACCATCGTCAAACTCGGCGTGGAAGTCGGGGAAGAGGTTGTCGAAGGCGATCTCATCTTGGTGCTTGAGGCCATGAAAATGGAACAACCCATCACAGCGCATAAAGCGGGCACGGTCACAGAACTCACCGCCGAGCCCGGCACGACGGTCAACGCCGGTGCCCCGTTGGCAACCATCGAAGGGTAACATTCTGTAGAATTTTCTGTCAGTGGCACAGACGTATATACACTGATGGAGTTTCACCAGGTGGCGTCCAGCTCACGAACACGCCGGGCGCCACCTGAAGTGTTTCCTATCGCACCTTCTATCCACGACGAAAGTTCAACTGATGTCAACGCAACCCGCAGCGACTTCGCATGGTATCCACGATGATGACCTGGGTGTCCCCCGGTGGAAAATCATCATGGCCTCTGTCGTAGGCACGACCATCGAATTCTATGATTTTTACATTTACGCCACCGCAGCGGTGTCGGTCTTCCCGCTCATCTTCTTCCCTGGTGACGACGCCCAGATCGCACTGCTGGCTTCTATGGCCACCTTCGGTGCCGCATTCGTAGCTCGTCCTCTAGGATCCATCATTTTCGGTCACATGGGTGACCGGCTCGGACGCAAAGTCACACTCATCGGCGCTTTGCTGACCATGGGAATTGCGACCTTTATCATTGGGCTGCTTCCGACCTACTTCCAAATCGGCCTATGGGCTCCTGCCATGTTGACCCTCATGCGGTTCTGTCAGGGCTTGGGCCTCGGTGGTGAGTGGTCTGGTGCAGCGCTGCTGGTCACCGAGACCGCCAAACCCGGCAAGCGTGCCTCGGCGGCCATGTGGCCCCAACTCGGCGCCCCATTTGGGTTCTTGCTGGCCAACGGATTCTTCCTTGTACTCACCCTTGCCTTCGGCTACGATTCTTCGGCTGACGGCCGTGATCACGTCTTCATCGACTGGGTCTGGCGTGTTCCGTTCCTTGCCTCCATCGTGATGGTCGCCATCGGCCTCTGGGTCCGAGTCTCCCTGGAAGAGACCCCGGTCTTCAAACAGGCTATCCAGAAGGACCAACGCGTCAAAGCTCCACTCAAAGACGTCTTTGCGAAGAACTGGTGGCAACTGATTCTGGGAACCTTCATCATGTATGCGACCTATGTGTTGTTCTACCTGATGACCACCTGGATCCTCTCGTACGCGATCGGGGCACCAGAAGCAGGCGGTTTGGGCACCTCGTACAACGATTTCTTGGTCATCCAACTCATCGCCATCCTGTTCTTCGCCGCCTTCGTACCGGTATCCGGGCACTTAGCCGATAAATTCGGCCGCAAACCCACCATGCTGGTCATCACCTCGCTCATGGTCGTCTTCGGACTGCTGTTTGGTTGGTGGCTCAACGCCGACATCATTGTTGATGCCGACGGCACGCTCAACACCACCCGAATGATCATCTTTATGATCGTGGGTATGACGCTGATGGGCTTGACGTTCGGACCGATGTCTGCGATCTTGCCCGAACTGTTCCCCACCGAAACGCGGTACACCGGTTCGGGAATCGCCTATAACGTGTCCTCGATCCTGGGTGCAGCGCTGACCCCGTTCATCGCGACCTGGCTCATGGGCGAATTCGATGTGTCCTACGTGGGCTACTATCTGGCCGCCGCTTCAGTGATCACCCTGATCTTCTTAGCGCTGAGCCCAGAAACGAAGTACCGTTCACTGTCCGACCTCGACAAAGACGAAATTCAGCGCACTCGCTAATACCTCGTCAGACATAGCAAAGGGGCCCAGCGCGATACTGTTTTGACAGTCGCGCTGGGCCCCTTGCTTCGTGGTCGCTATTTTGCGGCGTCCGCTGCGTAGTCGAGGTACCAGTCCAGCACCTTTGGTTCAGCGGCCGTCTCCTTGGATACCTTCTCGGGTGACATGCCCTGCAAGACACGTTTCACCGGGACTTCCATCAGTTTGCCGGTCTTAGTCATTGGCACACCCGGTGCGATGATGATGTCATCGGGCACATAGCGTGGTGACAACTCCGTCCGGATCGCGTTGATGATAATGTCTTTGAGCTTGTCAGTTTCAATATCTGGGTCCGACGGAACCACAAACAATGGCATATAGTAATCGCCGTCGTCGAGTTCGGCACCAATGACCATCGATGCTGAAACCTCATCGAGGGCATCCACGACCTGGTAGAGGTCGCTGGAACCCATCCGGATCCCTCCGCGGTTCAGCGTCGCATCGGACCGGCCGTGGATGACAAACGACTGGCGTTCGGTCTGGGTCGCAAAGTCACCGTGATACCAAATGTGTGGGTTTTCACTGAAGTAGGCATCACGGTAGCGCTCGCCCTCTGGGTCGTTCCAGAAGTACAACGGCATGGTCGGCATCGGTTTCGTAATGACCAGCTCACCAACCTCATCGATGACCGAGTTTCCTGACTCGTCGTACACATCTGCGGCAACCCCAAGTGCGGGACCCATCAGTTCATTGACGCGCACCGGATCCATGGGGTTGGAACCAACAAAGACCGAGCAGACATCGGTGCCTCCCGAATCGGAGCGGAGCCGGACGTCGGGTTTGACGGCCTCATAGATCCAGCGCCACGTCCGGGCGGGCAGTGGTGACGCGGAAACCAAGATATCGGTCAGATTCGACAGATCGTAGTTCTCTTTGGGCACCATGCCGGATTCTTGCACGCCGGTGAGGATCGCGGCGCCACAACCGTACATAGCCACCCGCTCTCGTTCCAGAATCTCGAACTGGCGCCCCGGTCCCCCGGCGAACACACCACCCGAGTAGGCGATAACCTTCGCACCTGTGATGAGTGTCCCCACCAGCATGTTCCACAGCATCCAGGTCGTCGAGGTGGAAATGTAGACGGCCTCATTTTGCGGGACCCGGTAGTGCAGGCCAAAGGATTTCGCGATCTCTAAGACGGTACCGCCCTGGCTTTGCACAATCCCCTTTGGCGTACCGGTCGTACCCGAGGAGTATAAGACCCATAGCGGATGGGAGAAGTCGACCGCGGTGAACTCTGGTTCGCGTCCTTGGGCGACGATGTCATCAAACACGGCGGTCTCAACGTTGCGCGCCTGCGTGATCTCGGCGATCTGTGAGTGATCAGCAGTGTGGGTGTTTTCCACCAGCACGTGGTGGGTCACGGTGTCGAGCTCTTCGAGCAGCCGGTCAAGGTCACCGACCTGATCGCGATGTTTGCCCCCGAGTTCTAGCCCGTCGATGGTCATGAAGACTTTGGGTTCCAGTTGCTGGAACCGAGTGACGATGCCGGGCACTCCGAAGTCCACGTTGACAACCGACCAGATCGCGCCAACCGCCGCTGATCCCAGCAGACCGACGATGGCCTGCGGGATATTTGGCAGTGCTGCAGCGACCACGTCACCTTCGGAGACACCGATTGTTTTGAGGTGGTGGGCGAACGCCCCAACCTGTTCATTGAGCTCTCGCCAGGTCAGCGCTGTGCGGTTGAGTGATTCATCTAAGCCGACGACGGCTTCTTTGTCGGCCATCGTCTTGGCATGACGCAAGATGTTCTCGGCGTAGTTGACCTTGGCGCCAGCTGCCCAGTGAGTCTCGGGCATTTGACCTTGAAGCATCGGACCGGTGGGCTTTTCACCGATGATGTCGAAATACTCCCAGATTTCGGTCCAGAACAGTTCCAGGTCATCGACTGACCAGTGCCATAAATCAAGATAGGTCTCCATGGCTAAACCATGTTTGGTGTTCATGGCCTGCATGAACTGGTACATGGCGGTTTGTTCCACAGTCTCCGGTTGTGGCTGCCACAGAATATCGTTACTCACACTGTCTCCCAACGCTTTCGATGACACGGTAACGTCCGCGAGACGACACACGTCACCACGAACTCCTGGACGATAGTGTAGCTCAGATCACGAAGTCCGCTGTGATTTAGAACTCTTCGCGACGATGCAGTTGGCGCGCAACTTCGGCCACGGTTCCAGATAGTGACGGATAGATGGTGAACGTCTCTGCCAGGTCGTCGACGTGCAACTTCTGCGATACTGCCAACGACAACGGGTAGATCAGGTCTGAGGCGCGCGGGGCAACGACGACGCCCCCGAGCACATGTCCCGAACCCCGACGCGCAAACACCTTGACAAAGCCTTCTTCGACATTCATCATCTTGGCGCGCGGGTTGGACGCCATCGGAATGACGTACTGATCGACCTGGTACTCACCGGTGGCCACCATTTCCGCGGTCAGCCCGACCGTCGCAATTTCCGGGGAGGTGAAAATATTTGACGCCACCTGGTTTTTGGAAAATGGTTTCACCACATCGCCCAGGATGTGGTTCACCGCGATGCGACCCTGCATGGCCGCGACCGAAGCCAGGGCCAGACGGCCGGTACAGTCGCCGGCCGCATACACCCCGGGCACTGATGTCCGGGAGACCGCATCGATTTTGATATGTCCCGACGGTGTCATTTCGATGCCGATATCTTCAAGTCCCAAATCAGCGGTATTGGGTATCCCACCGACTGCTAACAGACAGTGCGACCCTTCAACATACCCACCGGAGGACAGCTCGACCCGGACACCGTCACGAATACGAGTCACTGATTCAGCGCGGGTCCGTGAGATCACGTTGACGCCACTTTCGGAGAACACATCCTCGAGCACTTTGGCTGCATCGGGGTCTTCACCCGGCAGCAGCGTATCGCGTGACGAGACCAGTGTGACGTTGACGCCCAGCAGCTGATAGGCCGAAGCGAATTCGGCACCGGTGACCCCGGAACCGACCACGACGAGGTGCTCTGGCAGCTCATCCAAGGAGTAGAGCTGTTTCCAGTTGAAGATGCGCTCACCGTCGGGTTTGGCGGAATCCAGTTCACGTGGTGTCGCACCGGTAGCAATCAGCACCGCATCGGAGCTGATCCGCTCGACATCCCCGTTCATGGTCGCGACTTCAACAACGTCACGCTCCAGAAATTTGGCTTCCCCCATGACGATGCGGACCCCATTGGCCTGCAAGCCACGTCGGATATCCTCGGACTGCTCGGCCGCAAGACGCAGCAAGCGTTGGTTGATCCGCTCGATATTGGATTGCACCGAATGCGCGTCAAAATCGAGGCCCAGGCTGGGAGCACCCATCACCCGTCGACGGGAGTCTGCTGCTGCAATCAGCGTCTTTGACGGGACCACGTCGGTTAACACGGCGGAACCACCGATGCCGTTGCGTTCAACCAGGGTCACCTCGGCGCCGAACTTGGAGGCTACTAGGGCGGCCTCATAGCCACCCGGGCCACCGCCGATAATGGTAATGGAAGGACGAGGTACGATTTCTAATGTGCTCACAAGTTCTATTGTGGTCTGTTTCGATTCGGAATGCACAAAGACTACGCCGAGCGGGCTTGTATTGCATTGGTTTTGTTTCCGACCGGCGATACAGTAGGGGCTGTGAACGATTCTCAACAGGCTCTTATTGGTAATCATCCTGGCTTTGACCAAGCACGTGAGGCCGCAGACGTCCTAGCCGCCCGGTTCGACTGCCCGCGCCATGACATCGGCGTGGTCTTGGGTTCGGGGTGGGCGCATACGATCGATTCGCTCGGGGAAGTCAC
>DATBUK010000059.1:0-2676 GCA_036516155.1 Yaniella sp. | reverse complement strand
TCTGCGGGCAAATACAATCGCAAGATCCAGCCGACAGCTGCCGAGCGCATCGACCAGCTGGAATCCATGGCACTAGAGATAGATTTCGATCCAGATGCCTTCGATAAGAACTGGCGAGTCCAATTAGGCACGTTGGGCGGTGGCAACCATTTCATCGAGGTGTGCCTCGATGAAGACGACAACGTGTGGACCTTCCTGCATTCCGGTTCCCGAGGCATCGGCAACAGAATTGCCACCCACCACATCGGCATCGCCAAAAGCCTCCGTCACCAGGCGAGAGATAGCCTGCCGCACCCTGATTTGGCGTGGTTGGAAGAAGGCACCGCCGAGTTTGACGAGTACATCGCCCACCTACACTGGGCTCAACACTTTGCGCTACTCAACCGCGAAGAAATGATAGATCGGGTCAATAACCAGCTCGGGCGGTGGGTTGGTCAGCCGGTCCAAGACCTCCAGCGCATCAACTCACACCACAATTTCACCGAACAAGAAGAGCACTTTGGCCAAACCGTGTGGGTCACAAGGAAAGGTGCCATCCGAGCTCGCAACGGCGATATGGCATCTATCCCAGGATCGATGGGGGCCGCCTCCTACATCGTCGAAGGCAAGGGGAACGCCGAAGCCTTAGACTCCGCACCGCACGGAGCCGGAAGACAATACTCCCGTCGCGCCGCACGCAAAACCTTTACGCAAGAAGATTTACGCAAAGCCATGGTGGGCATCGAATACCGCGATACGGACAAATTTATCGACGAGATTCCCCAGGCGTATAAGCCCATCGATCAAGTCATGGCAGACTCCACCGACCTGGTGGACATCCGCCACACCTTGCGCCAAATCGTAAACGTCAAAGGGGACTAGCCCGGCTGGGTGATAATAGAAGCTATGTCTTGGATGGATGATAACCCCTTCAGTACCGGTTCCCGCACCTACCAGCGGGTACTCATTGCCGGCATGATCATCCTTGGCATCGGCTTTATCACCGCTATCGTGGGCGGTCTGACCTCAACCCGAGCGTTGTCGATGATGGCCGTGTGGATTATGGGCGCTGGGTTAGTGACCCACATCATTGCTCAGATCATCCGCTACGCTGGTCGTCGTCAAGAACTTCGAGAAAACCTAGAAGCCGACCGAAAACGTCGCCAACAGGGCGGAAAGGACTCCACATGACTGTTGACATCACCGGTCGAGAATATCCCGCAGTCGGCCCCTATCATGTGGGGAGTGAAGAGATTCGTCGCTTTGCCACCGCGGTAAAAAACTCCCACCCGATGCACCATGATATAGACGCTGCGCGAGCTGCCGGTCATCGCGATCTGGTAGCGCCACCGACGTTTCTGGTTTCCATCGCTCAGCGTGCCGAAGCGCTCATGGTCACTGATCCCGAGGCAGCGGTCGATTTTTCGCGTCTAGTGCATTCCGATCAGCGTTTTACTCACCACCGTGCCGTCGTTGCAGGTGACGAGTTGTTTGCCCAGGCAACAGTTACCGCAGTCAAAGAACTCGCCGGAAACCGACTGATCACCACTGAGACCGCTGTGACGACAGCAGATCGCGCTCCAGTCGCCACTATCACCTCGACGGTGCTGATCCGCGGATAAGGAAGATATTATGCCTGCAATTGAAGAACTGACCAAAGGCGATGTGGTCGCCACCCGAACCATCGACATCACCCGCGCCGATCTGATTCGCTACGCCGGAGCATCCGGAGACTACAACCCGATTCACTGGTCGGAAGCCACTGCCAAAGCAGCCGAACTGCCAGGGGTGATCGCTCACGGCATGCTGACGATGGGCCTCGTGGTCGACCTGGTCAGTGAGTGGACAAACGACCCGGCAGCCATCATCGACTACCAAACCCGCTTTTCCGGAATGGTCCCCGTAGAAGAAACCACCCACACATCGGACCCAGCCACACCGTTTGAGAACCCGAATGCCGGCGCCAAACTTGATGTGGTGGCCAAAATCGGTGCGATCAATGACGAAACCAAGGTGGTTCGAATCGACCTGACCGTCACCAACCCCCATGACGACAACGCTCGGGTACTTACCCGGGCCCAAGCACAGGTGCAGCTCTAACCGTATGAGTCAAAACCTCCTGGCCAACCACACCACCGCTCGGGTCGGTGGCCCCGCCCAAACCTGGATCGAAGCATCCACAGAAGACCACATCACCCGATCCATCGCTGAAGCTGACGCTGCAGGGACGCCACTCCTCGTAGTCTCGGGTGGATCGAATCTGCTTGTCGCCGATGCAGGGTTCCCCGGCACGGTCGTACAAATTAAAACCGCCGGCACCGAGGTGCGCGAAACCACCGATACCCACGTGCACATTCGGGTTGCCGCCGGACACGAGTGGGACGACGTGGTCGCCTGGTCAGTGGCTGAAGGTCTCAGCGGCATCGAAGCCTTATCTGGTATTCCTGGCTCCACGGGTGCGACCCCGGTACAAAACGTTGGAGCCTACGGGGCCGATATTTCGCAAACGCTGCACAGCATCCGAGTCTGGGACCGGGAAGCCAATCAGATCGTGGAACTGACCGCACCTGATCTGGAATTTGGGTATCGCGATTCGATCATTAAACGCTCGATCGTCTCTTCGACAACAAACTTCGACCACGCGTCCCCCCGCTGGATTGTCCTCTCGGTCGATCTGCAGTTGGCCAAAACCGGCCA
>DATBUK010000058.1:0-13082 GCA_036516155.1 Yaniella sp. | reverse complement strand
TCCGGGGCGACCATCATTCCGATGGGATATAGCCAAGGCGGCATGCACGCCATGAATGTGGCCTTGAGTAAGAAGGTCACGGACAAATATGAGGTCTCGGACGTGTTGACCGTAGCGGCACCCACGGGTCACCGCAGCACCGATGATATGTCGACCAATTTCGTACACATTCAGCACCAACATGACAAAGTCACTGCTCTCACCGGGGCGAGCAATGAGGGCCGGCTCAATCGCACCACTGTCGAGGTTCATGGGTATCCAGACGAGGATGTGGAGGCCGGTGTCTTCGGACCCGAACATAATTTCTCGGTGCTCGATCAACAGCTTGCCACGGCACTGGAGGACCCGGAAGTCGCCCGGGCAACAGAGATTCCGTTCTCAAATATTGAACGCAAAATGGATGGGTCCGTGTCGATACAACAGTTTGCACTAACCCGGCAACAGGCGTCGCCACCTCAACATCCGTTTGGCACGCCACGCGGTGTGAAGCGTCCCGATCACCCCATGGTGACCATCAGACCGTTGGATGAATGGCTCACGGGCACCGCCCGGCGTGGAGACTTCTAACTTGTAACTGAGGAAACCAGCCAGTTCATGATGGTGGATACGACAGAGATGATTAATGCCGCCAGTATTGCGGTCCAGAAATTATCAATGTCGACATACACCGGCAAGAACGATGTCAACCAGACTGTCAAAAACAGCATTGCAGCATTGATGATCAGGGTGAAGAGCCCCAGCGTCAGGCACGTCACCGGTAAGGACAGCAGGCTGACGATCGGACGGACGATTGCGTTCACCAGTCCAAAGACCACCGATACGACCAGCAGCGCAATAATGAACTCGCTAGTCTCGGGCTGGCCGGCATCGGTGACGACATCCATTCCGGGCAGGATGAGCTCAGCGACCCAAAATGCTGCCGCCGTGACGAGGACACGCAAAAGATAATTCATAGCAACATTCTGGCACGAAAAACCGGCGGCCCAAAACAACAAGGCCGCCGGTTTTATGGAATGTTCAGTGCGATATTAGGCGTTAGTTTTGTTCGATGAATACACCGTCAAAGAACTCTGCGATCGCATCGGTGGCATCCAGTGGCTGAACTGTCGAAACATAGCCATCAGGACGAACGACAATGATGGCACCGTCTTTCGAAATCTTCCGAGTCTCGTAAATGTTATCGTCAGCCAGGATTCCGAAAACCTGGTTGAGGTCGGAGATCTGGAACTCGCCCACAACCGGCCGGTAGACCTGCGGGGTCTCCATCAGCTCGATCTCTTCCTTGGGATGCTGGTAGATGACCTTCACATCAAACAGGGTGTTGAGGTCGTCGCCCTTGCGGGTATATTTCAGCACCGGGGAGTTCTCGTTGCTGCCGAGCCACTCGCCAAACTGGTTGGCTTTATTGGCGGGGTCAGTGGACGCGTTCGTGTCACCGAAGACGTAGATGCGCCAGCGGCCATCGGCTTCATGCAGGTGACCGAGTTCGACCGGGTTGGTGTCGGATACGCGGCTGACCTTGGCCGATTTGAAACGCTTACCAATCGTGTAGCCTTTGGCCAGATCCTGGTGCGTATTGTCGGTGGTCAACGGCGAAGGTTTGTATTCCGTCATGAAACCGGACGGGAACTCAAACGTCTTGGTGTAAAACTTCGCGACGTAGTCTTCGGATGGCAGGTCCTCTGGTTTGGCTGCCATCAGGCTTGACCACTCTTTATCGAAGTCGATGAGGTTCTGGGCAATCTCCTGGCGTTCACCCGAGTAGGTGTGCAACAGTGACGGATCGGAGTAGCCCGACAGGACCTGACCGACTTTCCACCCGAGGTTGAAACCGTCTTGAATGGACACGTTCATGCCCTGGCCAGCTTTGGCGGAGTGCGTGTGGCAGGCATCTCCGGTGACGAAGATCCGCGGATTCTTGACGTCTTCTTGACCCTCATCGACATCATCGAACTTGTCGGTGACGCGGTGCCCAACTTCGTAGACTGACCACCACGCAACGTCTCTTACGTCGACGGTGTAGGGATGCATGATCTTGTTGGCGCGTTCGATGATGTTTTCCAGCGGGGTTTCGCGGACTTTGCCGCCGTCATCGGGATCAACATCGCCCAGGTCGACGTAGAAGCGAACCAGGTAACCACCTTCACGTGGGATCAGCAGGATGGAGCCACCGTCGTGGGAGTGGATCGAGCACTTGGTGCGAATATCCGGGAAATCGGATTCGACCAGCACGTCCATGACACCCCAGGCATGGTCCTGTTTGTCACCGATCGGGACGCGGCCGATGGACTTACGCACCTTGGAGTGAGCTCCGTCGGAGCCGATGAGGTATTTAGTTCGTACCGTGCGGGTCTGGCCTTTGTCTGGTCCCGCGGTGATCTCGAGCGTGACCTCAATCGGGTATTCGTGGCTCTCATCGACTTCTTGTGAAACGAAAGCGTAACCGTAGTCAGGTTTCAGACGCGACGGCGAGCGCTCGGCGAATTCTGCGAAGTAGTCCAGTACCCGCGCTTGGTTAACGATGAGGTGCTTGAATTCTGAGATGCCAGTAGGGTCATCCAGTTCGCGCGAGGTCCGAACAATATTTTCTGGATTTTCCTTATCCGGCGTCCAGAAATTCATCTCGGTCAACCAGTAGGCCTCGTTCGTGATCTCATCGGAGAAACCGAAGTAGTTGAAGGTCTCAACCGAACGTGCCTGGATCCCGTCTGCTTGCCCAAGGACAAGACGACCATCACGGCGTTCCACGAGACGAGTATGTACATCGGGGTAGGACGACAGGGTAGCTGCGGTCGTCATACCAGCCGGGCCGGAGCCCACAATCAACACATCCATGGTGTCCGGTAGTTCATCCGGGCGGTCGATTCCTGTGCCGGCGGCCGGTTTGACTCGAGGATCAGTGGATACATATCCGTGATGGTGAAATTGCATTTCTACTCCTGCTACTGCTTAACGGTTCGCAACATACAACGAAATCCGGTATGTTCTATATTCGAACACGGTGTTCATTTAGTGAACTCTCGTGTGTGAGCCTACCCACGACCGCCCTATTTGCCAAATACGTTTCCCTGAAGGAGTCAACATGTCTGAACCTGCCGGCGGCAGCCTTTCCCTCACGCTTTCGCGCGGAATCCAGCTGTTGGAATACGTCTGCGCGGTAGACGCCGCACCATCCATCGGCCAGGTCGCGGAACATCTGAAAGTGCACCGTTCTGCTGCGTACCGACTGTTGCGCACCCTCGAAGCCCACTACCTGGTCCGTCGCGACGATGCCGGCAAAATCTATCCGGCCGCAGGGTTGACGAACCTAGCGCGCGGAGTGGAAAATTCGCTGCAGACGGTGGGTCTCCCGGTGATGACTAAGATCGCTGACGCGTTGGAAATGTCGTGTTTTATCGCGGTTGCCCAGGGGTCGGATTGCTTTACGTTGGTCACCGTGGAGGCCACGACCTCCCATGCGGTGACCCAGCATCCGGGGACCCGCCACCACTTAGACCGTGGCGCCCCGGGGGTGGCCCTGCTCGCGGGCCTCACGCCGCAGCAGCGCGATGAAATCGCCGACTTGGAGTTATCGGAAAAGGCGCTGGCTGATCTGGCTCAGGCCGAAGCTGACGGCTACGCGACCTCGCACGACGAGGTGATCCCAGGGGTGGGTTCCGTGGCGGTGCCGCTGATGGCCCCCGGTCAATTACCGGCCTCCTTGGCGGTGGTCTATCCCCGTCGCGAAGTCGATGAACAACGCATCGCAACCATGCTGCACGCGGGGGTCGACACGATCCTGGCGAGGCTCGGCGCGGCATAGTTCAGGCTCGCCGACGTGATGCTGTGTGTTGGCTGCGGGCGTAAATCGCTAGACTAGCGGTTATGGATTCATCTGCTATGTCCCCGCGTTCCGTTTTGAGGCAGCTACCCGCATACCAGGCGGGCAAGCCTCCGGCTACTATCCCGGGCCTGATCTCCTATAAATTAGCTTCCAATGAGAACCCTTACGCACCGATTCAAGCGGTAACCGACACGATCGTTGAAGCTGCGACCGCCCAGACGGTGCAACGCTACCCGGAGACCACCTATATCAAGCTCCGCGAACTCATTGGCCAAACCTATGATGTGCCGGTTGAAGATATCACGGTTGGTGCGGGTTCATTAGGCGTGCTGACTTCGCTGGTACAAACCTTTGCGGGGACCAACGACGATGGCACCCCAGACGAAGTCATTATCCCGTGGCGGTCCTTTGAGGCTTACCCGATTGTGATTCGGACCGCGGGGGCGAAAGACGTTATGGTGCCTCTGCAAGATTGTGGAGCGCATGACCTTAGTGCAATGCTTGCGGCGATCACCGAGCGCACGCGCATGATCATGCTGTGTACGCCGAATAATCCGACCGGTGCGGTCCTTAGCGACCAGCAAGCACGGGAATTTCTGAATCAGGTGCCCAAACATATTCTGGTGGTCATTGATGAGGCTTACATCGAGTTCGTCCGAGACGACGAAGCCGTCAATGGGCTAGCCATCTATCGTGATTACCCCAACGTGGCGGTCTTGCGTACTTTCTCTAAAGCTCACGGGTTGGCGAACCTGCGCATCGGCTACGGTATTGCAAACCCCAATATTTCGAATCCACTGAAGGTCATTAACCCCCCTTTTGCGACGTCGAGTGTGGCCGAGCAAGCGGCGCATGCGTCGATGGCGCACATCGACGAGGTGCTAGAAAACACAGCGCCGGTCGTCAGTGAACGAACACGCGTGTGGGGGGCTTTAACTGATCTCGGGTATCAGCCACCAGCAACTCAGGCGAACTTCGTGTGGCTGCCCCTGGGTGAACTCGCCCAGCCATTCGCTGATGCGTGTGGCGAAAAGGCGCTGTCCGTGCGGGCATTCCATCCCGAGGGTGTCCGGGTGTCGATCGGCGAAGTCGAAGCCAATGATCGGCTGATCGACGTCGCGACATCCTTCGCCGAACGACTGCCGCGTTAGAGCGAAAACGGCTCCATATCGATTTCTGCACCGGCAACACGGCCCGGTTTGTCTTCGACCATCGACACCACCACTTCGGCGGTGACCGGTCCCAGAGATAAACCATGCATATTATGGCCGGTCGCCACGATGACGTTCGGTGCGGATTTCAGCGGTGAAATGATGGGCAACCCGGTCGGCGTCATCGGACGCGGACCGGTCCACTCGCGGAACCGCGGTTTATCCGCGATACCTTGAATAAACGCTGATGCCTGCGAAGCTAAGTGGTGGATGCGATCCGGAGAGAATTCCTCGATCTCAGTGGAAAAATCCATGAGCCCCACCACGCGCAGCTCCCCGGACATCGGGACACCGATCGTTTTGCGATCAATGGAAGCTAAGAGGTAACCCGGCAGGCGATCCGGGCGGACATGATACGAATACCCGGTTCCCGATGTGACCCAGGCGGTCCTGGTGCTCTCCAGACCCTTAATCTTCGGGCTGGTCCATGCTCCGACGGCAACGACGGCCTTATCAAAACCGAGTTCTGTTTCCCTATGAGCATTCCGCAGCGTGGCTTTTCGATTTTCGATGCCGACGAGTTCGGTCTGTTCGAAAATTTCGACGCCGTACTCCTTGAGTTTGGCGTGGAGCTCGTCGACAAAGATGCCGGGATCAATGTAGCGCTCAGTATGGGCAACAAAACCAGCGCGAACGTGCGGATCCAGAACCGGTTCAAAATCGTGCAAATCGCCGTCCAGCATGATCTGTCCGGGGCGTTCTTGTCCGAGAATATCGGCCCGGCGTACTTGGTTGTCACGAAAAACCTGCAGCGCGTCAGCGGACACGTGGGTGTTCAAAAACCCATAGCCACCACCTGCTAGCGAGATGCCATCCTGATGATAGGAATCGAAAGCGGCGAAGGCGCCGCGCGCGAGCTGATCGAGGTTGCGAGTGTTTTGCGCGACCTTCGAGGGAAACGTGTTGTAGATAAAGCCGGCACCGAATGCCGAGAGCATTGGTGTCGACAGCGGCTCAATGTTGAGGTAGTGACGGCGTGTGGTCAGGCCCCGGACGATTTCTCTGAGCTGCTCCGGCTCCGGCATGGGGGTCACCTGAATCGGTGTGATCTCACCGGCATTTCCACGAGCAGCCCCGGAGCCGACCTCGTCTTTATCCAGGAGCGTGACCCGGTGGCCCGCTCGAGCTAGTGAATAGGCCGTGCACAACCCAATGAGTCCTGCGCCGGCCACTAAAACATCTTGCGAAGCGGCCATGATGGCTTCCTTCCCTCGTGAAAAACAAGAGCGTACGAGCTCAAGTCTACAAACTTCCCCTCACCTCTACGAGGGGACCGGTACTGGCTCCTACTATTGTGGACGGTCGCAGCGAAGCAGGACTCTCCGCGACACACATTGTTACACGTGAAATAGCGCACGTTTATTCTCAGATGGCACAACTGAGGAATTCGTTGAAAAATTCCAGTGCTTTCTTCGGAGGTGAGTGTTCGCGGGCTCTTGCATCGTTGCGGTGCGGCAGATGCAGCCACTTCGGCATATCTGTGCGTCATGTGCACGTTTGACCAGCACCCGACGGCCGCGTACAGAAAGCTGTACACGTGACCAGCTCAGCGGGTGTACAATGTGTGTGATGAGCCTCACGATGACCTGCCACCATTAGGTACGATGAGGTTTAAGTTCTATAAATATCGGCGCCTATTCGCACCCGAAGCGGCGTCGACCGTCTCTCACCAGGAGAAGCGAATATGTCTACCATCTCTTCCCCGACCGGGCATCAACTTCCAGAGGAAGCCATTGGCGTGCTGTCGGCCGACGGATTCATTGATCCGACCGATGCCGCAAAAGACTTTGTCGACGATGCCGCTGCCATTGGTCACGAGCGGGTTGCAGAAATGTACCGCTTGATGGCCCATACCCGCCGCCTCGATCAAGAAGGTGTGAACCTCCAGCGTCAAGGTCAGCTTGTGCTGTGGACCCCATCGCTGGGGCAAGAAGCCTCGCAGGCCGGGGTCGTGACCGCGCTCGAGGACCGCGACTGGGTCTTCCCCACGTATCGCGAACACGTCATCGCTCGCGGACGCGGTATCCCCGATGAAGACGTATTCGATTTCTTCCGCGGTGCCGTCCACGGCGGCTGGAACCCCAACGACTACAACATGCAGCCGTACACCGTAGTACTCGCCGCTCAAGTGCCCCACGCCGTGGGCTATGGGTGGGGGATTGCCCAGCAACAACGCGGTTGGACCGATGCGCGCCGTCGAGCAGAAGGCCGGGTAGCTATTGCGTGCTTTGGTGATGGCGCTTCGACCGAAGGCGACATCCACGAGGCCATGGTCTTTGCTGCCTCCTTTGACACCCCGGTGGTCTTCTACATTCAAAACAACTACTGGGCGATCTCGACGCCGTTCGAGGTGCAGTCGAAGGTGCCTCTGTTCAAACGCGCTGCCGGTTATGGCTTTGACGGCTTCGCCGTCGACGGCAATGACCCCATCGCCTCTGCTGCCGTGATGGATCGAGCTGTCGATCATGCCCGTCGTGGTGGGGGACCGGTCCTGGTTGAAGCCCACACCTACCGGATGGGTGCTCACACGACCGCCGACGACCCGACCAAATACCGCACCAAAGAAGAAGAACACGTCCACGCCCAAGCCGACCCGATGGTGCGGACCGAAGCGTACCTGCGTCGTCGCTTCGACTACGGCGATGCGTTCTTTACCGAAGTCGCCGAAGAAGGCGAACAACTGGCCGCAACATTGCGTGAGAACATTATCGACGCCCCCGACACCGTCTCGCTGCGTGAAAAATTCGACATGGTCTACGCCGAAGAGCACTCGCTCGTCGAAGCCCAGGCCGCTGAATTTGATCGCTGGATGGAGGGGGACCACGCGTGACCGCAGTCTTCGATAAGGTCTCATCCGGCACTCAAAAACTCACCATCGGGCAGGCAGTCAACCGAGCTCTTGCTGATGAACTCGCGACCGACGACTCGGTGCTGCTCCAAGGCGAAGACATCGGCGCACTCGGTGGGGTCTACCGCGTCACCGAAGGCCTCGCCGCCCGCTTCGGCTCCGATCGCGTGGTCGATGCGCCCCTGGGCGAATCCGGCATTGTTGGTACTTCGATTGGACTGGCCCAGGCCGGGTTCCGCCCGGTGGCTGAAATCCAGTTCGACGGTTTCGTCTACCCGGCCTTCGACCAGATCGTCTCGCAACTGGCCAAAATGCACTCGCGCTTCCGCGGCACCCAACAATTCCCGGTCACGATCCGACTGCCCTACGGCGGCGGGATCGGCTCGGTCGAGCACCACAGCGAATCCCCCGAAGCTTATTTTGCCCATACCGCCGGCCTGAAGGTCGTGACCTACTCCAACGCCCACGATGCCTACTGGGTCACTCGGGCAGCGATTCAATCGGCCGATCCGATCATGTTGCTGGAACCCAAGAAACACTACTTCGCCCGCGGTGAGGTCAACTTCGATGAACCCGTCACCGACCCGTTTGCCACGGTGCAAGCCCGTGCTGGCAAAGATGCGACCCTGCTGGCGTGGGGTCCGCAGGTCGCCACCGCCCTGGCGGCCGCCGAGGCCGGAGTTGACGACGGTTATGACCTGCAGGTGCTCGATATCCGCGGACTGTCCCCGTTGGACATGGCCACGATCGCGGACGCGGTGAAAACCACCGGCCGGGCCATCATCGTCCACGAAGCGTCGACGTTTGCGGGATTCGGTGCCGAAATCTCCGCCGGACTCATGGAACAGGCGTTCTTGAGTCTGGAAGCGCCGGTACAACGGGTCGGCGGCTATCACATGCCCTACCCACCGTCACGGTTAGAACAGGACTACCTACCCTCGGTGGATCGGGTCCTGGATGCCGTCGATGAAACCTTCACCTACTAACACGCCGCGCAAGGAGCACACGTATGAAGATCTTTACCCTGCCCGACGTGGGCGAAGGACTCACGGAAGCTGACCTGGTCAACTGGCAGGTCAGTGTTGGTGATACGGTCACGGTCAACCAGGTGATCGCGGAAATTGAAACCGCCAAATCGCTGGTCGAAATTCCCAGCCCCTGGGCCGGCGTCGTCAAGGAACTTTACGCCGAGGTGGGCGACACCGTGCACGTCGGCGATAACTTTTTCGCCATTGAAGTCACAGCGACCGCTGATGATGACGACGATGCTCCCGCCCAGGCGCCACTGGTCGGGTCCGGGCCGAAAGAAGACACTCCGGGACGGCGGCGTCGACGTCGGCAACCGGCTCCGGAAGCCCCGGCCGAAGTCGAAACTCCGGTGGAGAACGAACCAGAAGTCACCTCGATCCCCGAACCAGCCCCCGAGCCGGTGCAAAAATCGGACCTGTTTGAAAAAGTCCTGGCGAAACCACCGGTACGGAAACTTGCCAAGGATCACGGGGTAGACCTGACCACGATCACTCCGACGGGCCAACACGGTGAAGTCACCCGGGCCGATGTCCAAGCAGTTCTCGAGGGCACAACGTCAGTGGAGACCAACGGTCGTGGTGCAGCAGCCGCAGCAGAGACCTCCGAGACGATCAAGGTGACCGGGGTCCGGAAGGCCACGGCCAAAGCCGTGACCGAATCGTATACCACCGCCCCACACATCACCGCGTACCGGACCGTGGATGCCACCCGGACCATGGAATACATCCAGCGCCTCAAAGAACATCCGCGCTTTGCCGACGTGAAGATTTCGCCACTGCTGGTCGTGGCGATGGCGGTCACTCAAGCGGCCCTGAACACTCCCCAGGCCAATGCGACCTGGCACGGTGACACTTATACCCTGCACCATCACGTGAATCTCGGGATCGCCGCCGCCACTCCGCGCGGTCTGCTGGTACCGAATATTAAGGACGCGCAGAAGCTCAATCAGCTCGAAATGGCCCAGGCCATCCAAGACCTCACCCAGCGTGCACGAGACGGCAAGACCCAACCACCAGAACTCGCCGACGGCACGATTACGATCACCAGCGTCGGGCCGCTGGGCATTGATACTGCCGCCCCGATCATCAACCCCGGCGAGTCGGGGATCCTGGCCTTCGGCACGATCAAGCAGCAGCCCTGGGTCGTTGATGGCAAGGTGGTACCCCGGTGGGTGACCACCCTGGGCGGTGCATTTGATCATCGAATTGTCGACGGAGCCGAGGCGGGTGCCTTTTTAGCTGATGTGGCAGCTATCCTGGAAGAACCTGCTCTATTGATCAGCTAGACCTGGAGAGTGAATCCGTGGCCAGCCTCAATATCGCCGCAATCCGACTGACTGAATCCGGCTCATTCGACCCGGAAGGACGCGACACCCTGATCGTGGGGCCCGGGATGGGCACCGCGGTCCGTGCGCTCTACGGCGACATGGCCCGATACCTGACCCACCGATTCCAGATCATCGGTATCGACCTCCCGGGGCACGGTGAATCACTCGCCCACCCGGAAGCCATCACCATCGAAGCGCTTGCCGACGCGGTGGCAGAGCTGGTGACGAACCTCCGCGTCACCGGCACCATCAAAGACGAATCAAAAGTCTATTTCGCTGGGCTTTCGGTTTCCGGGTTGATCGCCTTACAGCTGGCCTTGGAACATGCAGATCTCTTTGACGGGATCGCCGTTATGGCCTCATCGGCAGCGATCGGCACCCCCGAGGACTGGGCCCAACGCGCCGAAGCAGTCGAGCAAGACGGCACAGAGTCGATGGTCGAGATGTCGGCCAGTTTGTGGGTCGCGCATACGTTCACCGATGACACGAAACTTGAGGTGCAAAAACGTGTGCTGGCTTCAGCCGACGATGCAACCTATGCTGCACTGTGCCGAGCGCTGGGCGCTTACGATGTCACCGACCGGCTAGGCGAGATCGAGCTGCCAATCTTTACCGTGGCCGGCGATCAGGACCAAATGTGCACGATTGCTGATGCCGAGCAGATCTCAACGAATGTCAAACACGGCAGCACCGCAGTGGTCGAAGACGGAGCACACTTGCTGCCACTGGAGCACCCGAAACGGGTCGCCGAGCTGCTTGACCACAACCTCACCTGAGCTATTTTAGCTGTTGTTGAGGGCTTCGGTCAGCTGTTCGACGACCTCAGGATTTTCCTCAATCCAGGCGCCGACTGCTGCTGGCTGGTCCTCGTCTGATTCGTTGACCATGAAATGCTCCAGGTCAGCCACCTGTTCGGTCGTCAACGAGAAGTTCTCGATCATATTGGCGACCTCGGGGAAGTCTTCGCTGAAACCAGGGCGGGCCAACGTGTGGATGTTTTCCGGCTCCCCGTAGATTTCGTCGGGATCTTCAAGAGCTCGCAGCTCGTACTGTTCAAAGACCCAATACGGGGTCCACATCGTGACGACGATTTCTTCTTCGTTTTCGATGGCTTCGTCGAGCTCGCTCACCATGCCACTGGCCGAGGACAGCTGTAACTCGAAATCCTCGTCGAGCCCATAGTGCGGCATGACTTCTTCTTCGGTCAGCACGCTGAGCCCAGCACCGGATTCAATTCCGGTGATTTGGCCGTCGAGTTCTTCCACATACTCCGGTAGTTCCTCGATCGAGGTGATTTCCGAGTACTCTGGCACCGCCAGGAACAGCTCTGCATCACCGTAGATGACGCCGAGATCTTCGAGGCTGTCTTGGTGTTCTTCCCAGTATGATGCCTGGGCGCGTTCTGGCCAGGCCGCACCGTAGAGATCAAGGTCGCCTTCTGCTACAGCAGCGTAAGCGGGTCCAACATCAACGGTCGAAGTCACTTCGACTTCGTAGCCGTTTTGTTCTAGCACATGCTCATAGATGTAGGCGATGCCGGTCTGGTCAGACCATCCTGGGACGGCACCGATTCGGAGCTCGTCTTGTGCTTCAAGGCTGGCGTCTTCTGTGGTTTCAGGCGTGTCAGTGGAGCAGGCGGTGAACATCAGCGCTGCGGCGGTCACGATAGTGAAGGCCCGCCACGGGGTGGGAAGTTTCATTGAGTTTTTCCTCGCACACGAAAATTTGGGGCACATTGAGAAAGCTAATGGGTCGGACATCGGGGCGCGCCGACACTGTGAACTTTAGCGAACACCATCTACCCACACAATCGACGAAGACACACGAAAACGGGTGGGGCACCAAGCGTGCCACCACCCGTCAGTTCGTGAAGCTTCGGTCTTATGTCGAAGCCCGTTCTGAAACGCCGGTCTGTCCTTGCTGCCGGGTACAGTTGGCGCAACAGTACAGCTGGTCGGAATCTTCGACACCGTGGCCGATGATTTTCACGCCACAGTGAGCGCATTCTGGTGCCATGGCAAAGATCGCGCACTCGAAACTATCGAACGTTCCAGTACGATCTTGCTGTTGCACCGTGAACGCTTTGTCATACTCGTTGCCACACACATCACAAGTGGCCATCAGTCACCTCCGTTTGAGGTTGGAATGCGTTACCACGACAGCAGCTTCACCAGTTCGCCAACTTTGTCCTCCGGAATTGACCGAGCAATATCTGCCTGAGCAACTATCCCGATAAGAGTATGCCCGTCAATCACGGGAAGGCGACGAACCTGATGCTCTTGCATTGTCGCGATGGCTTCGTCGATCGAATCGTCGGCACCGATCGTGATCGGTTTCTCACCGCCGAAATCACCTGCCCGAACCTTTGCCGGATCTTTGCCGGCTGCTACGGCGCCGATGACGATATCGCGATCGGTCAGCATGCCCTTCAGACGATCATCTTCACCACAGATCGGCATGGAGCCTACATCGAGATCACGGAGCTTCTGAGCGGCTTCCGCAAGACTGTCATTTTCGCCGATGCATTCTGCATCTGGAGTCATAATTTCGCGTGCGGTCAGCATAGTTCTCCTCCTTATAAACGGGTGAACTCTGACATCTTCCACGCTTCCAGTCAGTGAATTATCTGTCAAGGAAACTCAGTGAACTTTCAGCCTTAGATGCCAATCTGGGAGGAGTAGTTAAGAGCTTGTTTTTTATAATGTGGGTTTCTAAAGTCAAACACGTGACAATGAGAACGAGGAGTCCCATGCAGCATCCCAGTACCCTGCGGCAACGAATCACCCGAGGGCTCGTCCTACTAGCCGTGATGATCGGACTCGTTGGATGCTCGGGACATTTTCC
>DATBUK010000057.1:0-13345 GCA_036516155.1 Yaniella sp. | reverse complement strand
TCCTGCCAGTGTTCGAGCTCATCGACAATCTGTTCTGGTGTCCCGGTGATCCGGGTGGCCTGCGCCCGGAACCGGGCCAGGTCCCGCACGGTCATATCTCCTGCGGGATTCATTTTGCGCAGCTCGTTCAGGTGGCCACGGGCCCCTTCGGTGGTCAATTCGCCGATGGGCTGGTCGAGTGGCAGATACCCCAGATCGATCCCCAAACCGCCTCCGGTGTGAGCAATCAGGGCATCAACATCCAGCGACTCATCGAGTTCTTTGGCCTTCGCTTTGGCCTCGGCCTCGGTTGACCCAATGACGAATGACAGTCCCTGAATGAACTTCACATCCTCAGCGCGGCGCCCAGCTGTGACGGCCCGACGGCGCACGTCAGCGGCATGATCACGAGCTTGCGACAATCGCGGTGCCATGGAGAAGGTTGCTTCGGCATGTTCGGCTGCCACCTGACGTCCCCGGTCCGATGAACCGGCCTGGAATAACAGCGGGGTCCGTTGTGGGGACGGCGATGATAAGTGCGGCCCTTCGACTTGGTAGTTGGCGCTGGTGTGGTGGATCTTCGCAACCTTTGCCGGATCAGCATGGAGGCCGACCCCACGAGCATGTTCGAAGGTCTTATCGGCCAGTAAGGCGTCATCGTCCCAGGAACCTTCCCAGAGCTTATAGCAGACGTCTAAATATTCTTCGGCGCGGTCATAGCGGTCACCGTGGCGGGCAAGTTCTGCCCCACCATAGTTGCGGTGCGCGTTTTCTAGCGCAGACGTCACGACGTTCCACCCGACTCGCCCGCCGGACAGATGGTCCAGCGTACTGAGCTGCCGTGCGAACGTGTACGGGTGGGTTTGAATGACCGAGGAGGTTAGCGCCAGCCCGATCCGCTGGGTTGTGGCAGCAAGCGCCGACAGCAACACGAGCGGGTCATTGGCCGGGATCTGCAGTCCTCGTCGGACATGTGAGGCCCAACCTCCCTCGTGGTCGCCGTAGACCCCGACCACATCGGCGAAGAAGGCGATGTCGAATCCGCCATCTTCCAGCCTCTGGGCTAGATCTACCCAGTGGTGTAGCTCGTTAAACCTATGCTGCTGGGCTTCGGGCCGCCGCCACGCGCCGCCCAGAATGTGGCTGGTGGTGTTCATTAGGAACGCGGAAAGAATGAGTGGACGACGAGACATGGGTGTGTGCTCCTTAAGATGAGGGGGACGGAGTTATTCGGACAGGTACTGTTCCCAGCGCGGTCCGATGTTGTCGGAGGTGTATTCATCGTTGAAGGTCAGTGCGCCGTCAAGGTAGTTGTCGTACCAGTCTTGAACTTCTTCGGATTGCAGGGCGCGTTGAAGCGCTTGGATCTTTTCGCTCTCGCGCTCGCCTTCGGCGACCCCGACGACCACGGCGAAGTCGAAGTTGTCGTCGTAGTCTTCAAAGGCCAGCATGGTGTCTTCGACGTCGTAGCCTGCTTCGGCCTGGAAACGGACCGTAGAAAACCCGGCGTCCACGTCGGGCAGCGTTTGGGCAGCCGACTGCTGATCAATTTCGACGAATTGCAGCTTCTTGGGGTTGTCGGTAATCGACTCCTGGGAGAGTTCGGTGATGCTTGCCGAGTCCTCAATGTCGATGAGTCCTTCCTGATGCAACAGCGCAATCGCCCGCCCGTTGTTGGCACGGTCAACCGGCAGGGAGATGGTGGCGCCGTCGGGTAGCTCATCGAGCGAATCGTACTGCAGAGAAAACACCCCGGCTGGGGCATCGTAGACGGTAAACGCTGGTTCCACCTGGGTCCCGTTGTCTTCATTGAACTGGCGCAGGTAGGCAAAGTGTTGGAAGAAGTTTGCATCATACTCGCCTTGGGACACGACCTGGTTGGGTTGGACAATGTCGGTGACGTAGGTCGGCTGCAATTCCCAGCCTTCCTCTGCGAGCAGTTCCTTGGCGATCTCGGTCGGTTCTTGGTACGGGGCAGATTCCGTCACGATTAGGCTGATGGTCCGGTCACTGTCCCCCTCGGCGGAGCTTGCTTGGGTGAGTCCACAGCTGGTCAGGGATGCCAATGCGGCCAGTGCGATCGCGCTGGCGGCGATCCTTGGAGGGCGAGTAGCTTGGTTGAGGTGTCTGAAAAATGGCATGACAAATCCTTTGGGTAAAGCAGAATGATTGAAGAAGGAAAAGAGTGTGCGCGCGTTAGATGCGTTTGTCGGTCACGTGCGCTAAGCGGTTGCCGCCCCATTGGACGGCCGTGACGAGCAGGACCATCAACACCACCGCGACCAGCATGACCGGAGTTTCATAGCGGTAGTAGCCGTAGCGGATCGCGAAGTCCCCGATGCCACCACCACCGACCAGACCGACCATGGCCGAATAGGAAATAAAGCTGACGGTCGTGATGGTGATGGAACCGATGATGCCCGGCCGGGCGTCGACGAGTAACACGTTGCGGATGATCTGACGCCGAGTGGCGCCCATGGCTCGTGATGCTTCAACCGCACCGGTACCAAGCTGGGTAATGTTTTGTTCCACCAGGCGCGCGAAATACGGGATCGCGTTGATGGTCAACGGCACGATGGCCGCCGCCGTGCCGACGGTCGTTCCCACGACGAGCCGGGTGAACGGGATGATCGCGATCAACAAGATGAGGAAGGGAAATGACCGCAGCATGTTGACCAGTCCGCTCACAAACGCGTGCAGGCGGGGTTGGGGTGCGATAGACCCGGGAGCATGGACGAATAACCAGACTCCGAGCGGCGTGCCCAGCAGCACCGCCACGGGGATCGCGACCCCGATCATCGCAAACGTCTCGAGCATGGCTTGGACGAGTTCGGGGCGTAGCTCAGCAATGCGTTCCATTTAGGCGCGACCTCCTACCGCAACGGCCGAGTCCTGCAGCGCCTCAGTCGTCAGCTCGTCGAAAACTGACTGAGGTGCCTCACGATTGACGTGGATGCCGTCCGATACCAGGTACTGCCCGATCGAGGTTGACGGGGAGAAGCCTGGTTCGTGGAGGCGGGAGGCGTCGAACCGTTCGACGATCCGCCCGGATTCCATGACCGCGACGTGATCGGTCAGTGCTTTGATGACTTCCATTTCGTGGGTGACCACGACGATGGTGATCCCGAGCTCGCGGTTAATATCTGCCAGGTACTGCAGGACAGTGGCCGTGGTAAACGGATCTAATGCTGATGTGGGTTCATCGCACAACAGCACCCGCGGACGAGTTGCCAGTGCCCGTGCGATCGCGACGCGTTGTTTCTGTCCACCCGAAAGCTGGGCAGGATACGCTGCGGCCTTGTCCGCGATATCCACGATCTCTAGCGCTTCTTGTGCACGGGAACGACGTTGAGCAGCGTCGGTGACCCCGGCGAATTTCAGCGACAGTTCGACGTTGCGCTCAACCGTGAGGTTGTTGACGAGGTTGAAACCCTGAAAGATCATGCCGATCTGGTGACGAGCTTGCCGAAGCTGTTCGTCGGAAAGCTGCGTCAGATCGGTGCCGTCGATGAGGACTTGGCCTGTGGTAGGGCGCGCTAACAGGTTGATATTGCGTAACAGGGTGGATTTTCCAGCGCCAGAAAATCCGATAATGCCCTGGATGCTTCCGCGGGGCACTTCGAGGCTGACATCGTCAACCGCCGTGATCGGGTTCTTGCTGTCAGCAGCAAAAACGGTTGACACATTGCACAGCGAAATCATAAATTCACTCTCCATTGCTCCTGGCAGTAGCACCGTCCCGTGCCGGGTTACCGGGTGGGGGTTGCTGCGACGTCAACGAGCCAGATCTCTCGGTCGCTCTGAATGGTTTGCGCTTTGTACGCTACATCACCGCACGTCACCACGACAACAGCTCCGTCATCTTCGACGTCACATTCATTCACATCTGTCTGGCCGTCTTGAACTCTTGGGTGATTCGGGCGGCAACGAAACCACCCGAAAATCAGTCGAAAGGGGTAAACTCCACATAGGGCTTCAGCCGGAGCCTGACATACCGAGTCCATGACACAGGTGGGTCCATGCGCTTGAAGAAATTTGGCATGGCGTTGGTAACGTCGTGTCTGGTGATGTTCGGCGTGCTTGCGCCGGCGCACGCTACCGATCCGGTGACGATTCCGCCCGGAACGTTCGTGGTCGATGAAGCCGACGTGTTGTCTTCCAATGAAGAAAACGCCCTCGAAAGCCAAGTGCGCGAACTGCAGCAGGAACACGGAGCCACTTTATTCGTCGTGTATGTGCCGACCTTTGAAAACCCATCGGATCCAGAAGGTTGGGTCCAACAGGTCGCCGATCAAAAGCAACTGGGAACCAACGACAATATTCTGGCTGTTGCCACCGATGACCGGCTCTATTATTTTGCTGCCGAAGCAGGCGGCCCGTTCCGGGAGTACCAGGCTGATATTGACCGGAACTACATTCTGCCCGCCCTATCCAACAGTGACTGGTTAGGAGCCGGCGAAGGTGCCATCGAAGGGCTCGCTGCGGCAGCAAGCGGCGATAACGTCGCAGGTGGTGGAGGTGGCGGCGGAAGTTTCCTCTGGATCCTGCTGCCGATCGGGATTCTGGTCGCGGTGTTCTTGTGGTATCAGTCGTCGAAGAAGAAAAAACCGCAACGCCAGCGGCCCGTCGAGCCGGCAGGTCCAACAGATCCCCGCGATGCGATGCCGGTTGCCGAGTTGCGCACTCAAGCCGGAACAGCGCTTATTCAGGCCGATGATGCGATCAAGGTCGCCGAACAGGAAATCGGCTTCGCGCAGGCCTCATACGGGGACCGCTCGGTTGAGGTGTTCCGCAAAGATCTGGCCGAGGCCAAAGAACACATGCAGGCGTCTTTTCAGTTGCAGCACCAATTGGATGACCACATTCCCGACACTGAAGAAGATCAGCGTTCGTGGCTCAAAGAGATCCTTGACCGCACCGAACAGGTCATGACCGCCTTGCATGAACATGAACGCGATTTCGCGAATCTTCGGGATCTTGAAAAGAACGCTCCCGAGGCGCTGGCGCGGGTTCGGGAGGTTTTTGCCCCGCTGCCGGCACAACAAGACACAGCCATTACCACCTTGGAACAGCTGTCTTCCAGCTACGATGCCGGAGCCATCGAGGAGGGCGTCGACAATCTCGAGCAAGCCAAAGGGCTGCTGGACTTTGGGCAGCAGCGGATTACCGAAGCCGAACAGCAACTGGCGGACGGGCAAACCTCGCAGGCTGCCTGGAACATTCACGAAGCCGAGAATACGACCCAAGAGCTCCAAGAAATCTTTGCGTCCATTCGGCAACTGCCCGCGGCATTGGATAAGGCCCAGCGTCAACTGAACATTGAGCTCGACCAGGCTCAACGTCTGCTCACTGAGGCAAAAGAGTTCGCTGCCCGGCAGCGCACCGACTCGACGCTACCGAGCATGATCGCAGCGCTTGAACAAGCCGCCGAGACGATTGCAGCGAATGTGCCGAGCCGTCATCCGGTGCGAGATCTCGATCGGCTCGAAGACACCATGGATCCGCTGGAAGAAACCCTGCAACCGCTGCGGGATCGGCACCAGCGAATCGAGGCGGCTCGTCGAGATTTCGCGCCGGTCATGGATCGGGCACGCGATACGATCGATGCTGCCGACGACTACATTCGACGCCGTCGGGGCGCGGTCCGCCATGATGCGCGAACCAAACTTTCTGCGGCACAATCGCATTTCAACACCGCCATCCAGTTGCAGCAAGACGACCCAATCGAAGCGCTCGCCCAAGCTCAGCAAGCCGTGCAACTGGGCCGTCGGGCACAGTACCTGGCCGAACAAAATTACACCGACTTCAACGATTTCCACCGTGGGCCCAACCGGAGCGGATCGAATACCAGCGCGATGCTCGGAGGAATTCTGTTAGGTCAGATCCTAGGCGGTGGCTTCGGTGGAGGCGGCGGCTTTAGTGGCGGTGGCTCCAGCCGGGGCGGCGGAGGATTCTTCGGCGGCTCAGGCGGTGGTTTCGGTGGAGGCGGCGGCTTTGGTGGCGGCTTCGGCGGAGGCAGCGGTGGCAGTTTCTAATCCGTCAAGACACAACATTTACGATGACACACGACCAGGCACCCAGCCGTAGGAAAGGTATCGAATATGACCAAACAATCCATCCTTGGACGCATCACCCAACTGGCAAAAGCCAACATCCACGCCATGTTGGACTCAGCAGAAGACCCACAGAAGATGCTGGATCAAATGATCCGCGACTACTCGGCCAACATCACCGAAGCAGAAGCAGCGATCGCTCAGACCATTGGCAATCTGCGCCTGGCCGAAGATGATTACCGCGAAGATGTCGAAGAGGCGAACACCTGGGGTCAAAAAGCACTCGCGGCATCGAATAAGGCCGAAGAGCTACGCGGTCAGGGTGACACCGCAGGTGCGGAGAAATTTGATAAGCTCGCCCGGGTCGCGATTGAACGCCAGATGGATGCTGAAAACTCAGCCAACGAGGCAGCCCCGGCGATTGAGTCGCAGACCCAGGTCGTGGACAAACTCAAAGAGGGCCTGGCCACGATGAAGCAAAAACACCAGGAACTGATCTCGCGCCGGGATCAGCTGGTCGCACGCGCTAAAGCAGCCGAGGCTCAAGGCCAGGTCCAGGACGCCGTCAAGTCCATCAACCTCTTGGATCCGACGTCGGAAATCTCCCGGTTCGAAGAGAAGATTCGGCGCGAAGAAGCTCGCGTCCGCGGTCAGGAAGAACTTGCCGCCTCCACGTTGGATTCCCAGTTCGAAGAGCTCGAAGATTTGGGTCAGCAAACTGAAATTGAGGCACGGCTTGCCGCGCTGAAAGCCGGTCAGCAACCCAAACAACTGGGCAGCTAACCGCCCCGATCATGGAAGTCACTGACGCCAAGGCGTTCTTGGTGCTGGCTGAAGAGCTCCACTTCGGCCGCGCCGCCCAGCGCTTGCAGGTGGGACAGCCCCCATTGTCGCGGCAGATTCAACGTCTCGAACGGACCCTGGGGACGAAGTTATTCAAACGAACGTCACGCCAGGTCGAGCTCACGATTGCCGGACGGAGCCTCATTGAACCGGCACGTGAGCTCGTGGCTGCCTCGCAGCGTGCCGTCGAAGCAGTCAAATCAACGATGACCGGGCAGATCGGGACGGTGTCGTTAGGTTTCGCGGGCGCCAGTTCAAATGCCGAGGTCGCGGCTTTGACCCGCGAACTTGCCATTCGGGCGCCCCGGCTGCGTTTTGAGGTGCAGTCGTCACAGTTCGCTGACGACTCGTTACAAAAAGTGCTCGACCAGTCTCTCGATTTTGCCATCGGGCTGTGGGAGTTCGTACCCTCGGAGCTCGACGCGCTGCATTTGGGCGATGACGAGGCGCTGGTCGCCCTGCCGAAGAACCATCCGGTCGCCAGACAGGATAGCGTTCGCATGGGGCAGTTGGCCCAGGATCCGTGGATCAATCTGCCGGGCGGTTACAACTCGGCATTACAGAACCGGTTCAGGAATCTGTGTTTAAACGCCGGATTTGTGCCGCGTCGGAATCAGACGGTCCCGGATTCGTGGACGGTCATGCTCCTGGTTGGCTTAGGGATGGGCGCATCGCTGACGCTCTCGTCGGTCGCGTCCTCGGTCCCGTCCGACGACGTGCGGACCTTGCCCATCGATGACCCAACGAATGCGCCGTTGCCACTGCGGCTGGTGTGGCGGCGCGATGCGTTGAACCCGGTATTGCAGACCGTGATCGATACGGCTCAAGATTTATTTGGCGAGCTTCTCGAGTAAACCTAACCAGATCTCGGAAGCCGTCGGAAAGACCGGGATCGCGTGCTGAAGCGTTGAAACGGGTACCTGGGCTGTGATCGCGATCGTGGCAGCGTGTAACATCTCTCCGGTCTCAGGTCCGACCAGGGTGGCGCCAAGTAGCCGTTCGGTCGCCTGGTCTACGACCAACTTCGCCTTGCCGACCACGTCATCGCGCAACAGCGTGGCTCCCACGACGTCGGCAAAATCTGCTTCAGCTGTAATCACGTCGTAGCCTGCTTCGATGGCTGCTTCTTCTGTCAGTCCAACAAATGCTACTTGTGGATCGGTGAAGACCACCTGCGTCGTCGGTGGCTCCAGCGCTGGTGCCGGTACGGGCTGACCAAGGAGCTGCTTGGCCAACATCCTGGCCTGGTATTTGCCCATGTGGGTCAGCTTGTGCTTGCCACTCGCATCACCGAGAGCGTGCAACCATTCGGGCGTATGCTGCTCCAACACGTCATCGGCACTCAGCCCAACGGAGTCAAGATTGATAGCTTCTAGGGCAGGGCGCCGACCGGTTGCTAACAACAGCTCATCGGCCTCGAGATTCTCCCCTTGATTGGTTCGTATGCTGATCGGTCCGCCTTTGCGTTTCCCTAGGCCCTGGTCCATACCATCGGGTCGATACGCCTGGGTGGTCTCCGTATGGAACCGGATCTCGACGCCAGCAGCTTCGAGTTGGTCGGCCAGCAGCTCCGATGCCATCGGTTCGAAACCGCTCAGCAGCGTGCCGCCGCGGATCAGCATCGTGACCTGTGACCCGAGCGCGTTCATCCAGGTGGCAGCCTCACAGGCGACCGGTCCCCCACCGATGATGATCAGCCGTTCCGGCACGTCCTGTACTGCGGTCGCATCTTGCGATTCCCATACGGGTACACCTTCGAATACCGGCGGAATATTTGGTGTCGTTCCCGTGGTGATGACCACGGCACGATGTGCTTGCAGAGTTTGCGTTGTGCCATCAGTACCGTGGACTTCGACGGACCGTTCGCCGTTGAGTCGTCCGTGACCACGGATCACTGTGATTCCTGAGGCTTCCAGTGTCTGTTTTTGGCCTGAGTCATCGTAGTGCGAGACCAAAGCATCGCGACGGGCCAGGAGGGCTTCGGGGACGACTTGTGCGCTGTCGATGCCTTGTAGGTGCTGGGTATTTGCCGCAACCTCGATCGGACGCAGGAGCGCCTTGGACGGTTTACACGCGTAGTAAGCACAGTCACCGCCGACGAGGTCGTGTTCCACGATCGCGGTGGACACACCTTCAGCGGCCACGATGCCGGCTAGAGTTTCACCCACCGGCCCTGCGCCGATGATAATCAGATCAAATTGCTGGTGCGGCGTCGGTGAGGCAGTTTCAGACATGCATACTCCTTTGGTCAGTACCACACTCAAAGTGTGTTTCTCTCGTGGCCATCGTGACCTCAGTGTTCATGGCCCTCAAATACACCACTGATTGACGCTAGAGAATATGCCGTAAATTGGCACGGGCGAGATCGACGAGCTGCGATCCTTGACCGCTCAGCACGGTGCGCAGTGCATACAGCGAGAAACCCTTGACCTGTTGTGCCGTAATGGTTGGCGGAATCGAGAGCTCTTGACGCTCTGTGACGACATCGAGCACCGCTGGACCATCATGGGCGAGGAACTCCTCGACCGCAGCCGGTAAGTCTTTACTGCGCTCAACGTGCTTTCCCCAAATACCCATCGCTTCAGCAACCTGCGCGTAGTCCGGATTCTCCAGATCCGTCGCGAACGGGACGAAGCCATCGGCTTTCATTTCAAGTTCAATGAAGTTCAGCGACGAGTTGTTATAGACGACAATCTTGATGGGCAGGTCGTGTTCGCGAACGGTTAACAGCTCACCCAGCATCATTCCTAAGCCGCCGTCACCGGCCAGCGCGATCACTTGTCGCTCGGGGAAGCTCGCTTGGGCACCGAGACTCATGGTCAACGCATTGGCCATCGAACCGTGGGCAAATGACCCGATGATCCGGCGGTCTCTGGTGGTGGTGACATAGCGCGATGCGTAGATCACTGGTGATCCCACATCGGGGATGAAGACCGCGTCGTCGGTAGCGCGCTCGTCAACAACTCTGGTGAGATACTGCGGGTGGATTGGTCGGGAACCGCGCGATGGCCGTGCAAGATCGTCGAGTTTTTCCCGGGTCTTTTGGTAGTGGTCGCGCATTTTCGACAGGTGCCTGGACGATTTGGCCGGTTTCAACCGTGCGGTCAACTCGCGCATGGTGTCTTTGGCGGTGCCGACCAGTGGCACCTCGACGGGTACGCGCTTGCCGATTTGCTCGCCTCGGTTATCGATTTGGATGACCGGTGCCTCTGGGTAGAACTGCCGGTACGGCAGATCGGTACCGATCATCAGCAGTGCCTCGGCATCAATCATGGCGCGATACCCTGAAGCGAACCCCAGCAGGCCGGTCATCCCCACGTCGTACGGGTTGTCGTATTCGACGTGTTCCTTGCCGCGCATCGCATGCACGATCGGGGCCTGGAGCTGTTCGGCAAGATCCAGCAGCTCTTGGTGGGCTCCTTCCACACCTGCGCCGGCGAGGATCGTGACCTTCTTACACCCGTCCAACAACTCAACGGCACGGTTCAACTCCGTCTCTGCGGGTAGGATGCGGGAGTTTGAAGACCGGATGATCTCGGCTTTGGCCTCGGGCATTTCGGTCAGGAACATCGAGGCACTCAACACGAGCACCGCGACACCGCGCTTTTCGACGGCGGCCCGCATCGCGATCGACAGAACCCGTGGGAGCTGGCCGATGTTACTGACGTGTTCAACATAGACACTGCATTCGCGGAAAAGCTCTTGCGGATGGGTCTCTTGGAAATATCCGGTCCCGATTTCGTCTGCTGGAATATGGGCGGCCAGGGCGAGCACCGGCACACGGGAACGCTGTGCGTCGTACAGGCCGTTGATCAGGTGAAGGTTTCCGGGACCTGCGGTCCCCGCGGTCACCGCAAGCTCACCGGTCAAAGCTGCTTCAGCGGATGCAGCAAATGCGCCTGCTTCTTCATGGCGTACGTTCATCCACTCGATGGTGGAGCCTTGGAGCGCATCGGTGAACCCGTTCAACGAGTCCCCGGCGATGCCCCAAATACGCTCAATACCGTTCGCTTCAAAGGTGGAGATAAAATGCTCGGCTACGTTGGCCATTCTTCCTCCCGAGGTCGACTATTTTCCACGGTACCGCAGAGCGTAGTCATGACCAACGGGTGAAGCGCAGCAGTTCCCTAGACCTTAGAAATCACTTACACAGTCACCTTGGCGTCCAACAGGTAGGTTTCTTGGGTCGCTTCCAACCCGCCGATGGTGCCCAACAGCTGGCCGTTGCTTGGTTCGCAGATTCTCTATTACCCCATCCCTGCTGGGGCATGCCCCTTCCTGATAAGGTGCTGGGTAACACTCTCTCATCTCATCTGGAAGCATTGTCATGACGCAAGACCCATACGCAGCACTACCTCCTCCGCCACCGCCTCAGATGTATGAAACACCGCCACCCAGAGGCTTAGCTATCGCGGCACTCGTGACCGGTATCGCGGCCCTGGTGTTGGGATTCATTCCAATCTTCGGTTTACTGCTTGGTATAGCCGCCATCGTCCTGGGAATTATTGCACTGCGCAAGGCCCAGTCGAAGGGGATGAGCTGGGCGGGTATTGTGACCGGTGCGCTCGGGGCGCTGACCTCGATTCTGTTCACCGTCCTGGGATTTGTCATACTCGAAGAAATTCGCGAGTCGGTTCCGTTGTCGCCCCCAACTGTCTCAGCGACTCCAGAGACGGCCTCACCGACACCGACCGAAACCCCGACCCCGACTCCGTCGCCCACGGAAACTGCCACAAGCCCAGAGCCTGCTGAGGAGCCCACAACCGACGAACCGACCGAGGATGAGGAAACGGGCACGACCAGTCAGCAGAACGCGCTCGACTCCGCCGAGCAATACATCCGCTACATGGCGTTTTCGCGCTCCGGACTGATCGATCAGCTGGAATTTGAAGGCTACTCGAACACGGACGCCACATGGGCCGTCGACAACTTGTCTGTGGACTGGAACGAACAGGCAGCCAAATCAGCTGAGAGCTATCTGGACTTCATGAGCTTTTCGCGCAGCGAGCTCATCGACCAGCTAGTTTTCGAGGGCTTCACCCAATCGCAGGCCGAGTACGGCGTTGACCAGGCCGGACTATAGGTTCCGGCGTGTTCGGTCGGGTAGTGCCTAGAGCTGATGACGATATGCTTTGATCTCTGCTTCTAGAGCTAATGTCAGATCGGTGATGACTAACGGCGATGAAAGCGAGTCGCCTAGAAGCTCTTCAGCACGTGCAAGTCGGTATCGGACCGTATTCGAATGCAAAAATAATTGTCGAGCGGTGGCATTAACACTAAAACTGTTTGCCAGGTGAATGATGAGCGTCTCTAAAATCTCCGAATGATGATCGAATGGGGCCAAGAGGTGACGCGTTCGGGCCCGAAACTCTTCGACTGGAGCAACGACAGCACCCCAAGCTCCCATCCGTAGCTCACCATAAACGGCTACTTCTTTAATCCGCTCTGACTCTCGTCCGATATTCAATTGTGCTTTGGCGCGGTTCATCGCGACGCGATAGGCGTCTTCGGCTTCTCGCAACCCGATTGGCACCTCAGTGAGAGAGTAGTGAGAAGCAGAGATCCCCATAGCCCGCCCAGAAAAGTCTTTTCTTAACCACAGCTGTGTTGCTTCAGTGTCAGGCACAAGCATATGCACGACCGCATCACTTGAGGCAAGCGTCAGACGAGTCGCAGCAAGCAACGGAACCTCCGACCTAGTAGCCTTTTCATGCAGGTTCCACAGAAAGTCGCTTGATGGCACTTCTCCAGTAACGTCTTCATCTACGATCAGGACGAATGAGGTGTGAGGAGTAAACCCATGTTCGGAAAGGCGCGACCAAAACCGGTGTTCTCTAGCTTGCGGGACCCCTTTCTCAAGTATTTCTAACAGCTCCGCGTTTTCTCTCACCCAGCGGGCGTTATCGCTTCGAATGACTGCAAGCACCGCGTTGACCGCGATTTCTGCGGCTTCAATGATTTCCTTAGGGGCGTCGATGTCGTCGGCAACTCTGGTGGCGAAAACTAAAGAGTAGCCTTCCCTGTTCGGACCAAGGGGCCTGGCGCGGACGACCCATCTACCTACACGTGTTTGAGATTCTGCTAACCCCGTATCAACACTTTCCCAAATTAATTCTGTAGGAGCGCCACCAATGGAACCAATAAGCTCTCCTTTGCCATCAAAAATTAGCACCGCCGTATCGACCTCTGCGGCAATGCGCGAAAGCACATAACCAAGCTGGTCTTCTGCAGGCAGGTTGCGCACGATGTGTTGGAGAAATTTCAAAGCACGCGCGTGGGCTGACATAGCGATTCCTCCATTATCTGACCTTACTACTCGAATAGCAAGACTGCGACGAGACTCATAGAAAGTCCCCGCGTAGCTGGGTGCCGTGCCTCAGGTAGTTTTCCCCGCGAAATGTCTTTACCGGTGGGCCGGGGTGGGGCGACGATGGGGTATGACGCACAAGGATGTTTCGATGCAGACTCGG
>DATBUK010000056.1:0-7774 GCA_036516155.1 Yaniella sp. | reverse complement strand
CGATGGTACCGATGTTAATGTGCGGCTTTGTCCGCTCGAACTTTGCCTTCGACACAGATTCCTCCTAGAACTGTTCGACTGGAGAAGGACATGCAGCCGCTTGTGGCGGTCTGACTTTGGTCCAGTCTACGTCAGATGTTGTTATTACTAGTTTCCCCGGTGGTTAGGACCGGTCCGTGGATTGCTAAACAACCTCGGCCGCCTGCGCGGACCGGACCCTAGTCCTGTACCAAATCTCATGTTCGGGGCAACATGCTATTTGGCTGGGGTGGGTCTGGCGGACCAAACCCACCCCATAAATCTAGCCGACAAATAATTCTAAATTACTGGCCGGAGTGTTTCTGAATGATTTCTTCAGAAACGGCAGCTGGTACTTCGCCGTATGAGTGGAAGGTCATGGTGTAGACGGCACGACCCTGAGTGCGGGAGCGCAGGTCACCAATGTACCCGAACATCTCCGACAGTGGGACGTGAGCTTTGACAACCTTGACACCTGCAGCGTCATCCATCGATTCGATGGTACCGCGGCGGGAGTTCAGGTCACCAATGACGTCACCCATGTATTCTTCCGGTGTCCGGACTTCAACGTCCATGATCGGTTCAAGCAGAACCGGCTTGGCGCGTTTGATCCCTTCTTTGAAGACCTGGGAACCAGCCAGTTTGAACGCCATTTCCGATGAGTCCACATCGTGGTAAGCGCCGTCTTCGAGAGTGGCTTTGACACCGACCATTGGGTAACCGGCGAGCACACCAAATTGCATGGCTTCCTGGATACCTTGATCAACTGATGGGATGTATTCGCGTGGAATACGTCCACCGGTGACAGCGTTTTCAAATTCGTAGATTTCGCCGTCTTCGGTGTCCAGCGGTTCGAAGGTCACGACAACCTTTGCGAACTGTCCGGAACCACCGGTTTGTTTCTTGTGGGTATAGTCAACGGACTCAACCTTGCGGCGAATGGTTTCGCGGTAGGAAACCTGAGGCTTACCTACGGTTGCTTCAACCTTGAATTCGCGCTTCATACGGTCGACGAGCACATCGAGGTGCAGTTCGCCCATACCACCGATTTCCGTCTGACCAGTTTCTTCGTTCTGGCTGACGGTGAAGGTGGGGTCCTCTGCCGACAGACGCTGAATAGCGGTCGACAGTTTTTCTTGGTCACCCTTGGAGTTCGGTTCGATAGCTACCGAGATCACTGGTTCTGGGAATTCCATGGATTCCAGGATGATCGGTGCTTCTTTGGCAGAAAGGCTGTCACCAGTGGTGGTGTCCTTCAAACCGACGACTGCGTAGATGTGGCCGGCCTGTGCTTCGTCAACAGGGTTTTCCTTGTTGGCGTGCATCTGGAACAACCGAGAGACACGTTCCTGTTTCTGCTTGGTGGCGTTCAGAATCTGATCGCCGGCCTTGATCTTGCCCGAGTAGACCCGGATGTAGGTCAGGGTTCCGAAGAATGGGTGAGCAGCGATCTTGAATGCCAGTGCGGAGAATGGCTCATCAAGGCTTGGACGACGGACCAGTTCTTTTTCTGGGTCTTTCGTTGAGACACCAGATACGGACTCGACGTCCAGAGGCGATGGAAGGTAATCCACGACAGCATCAATAATCGGCTGAACACCACGGTTCTTGAAAGCCGAACCGCAGAATACTGGGTACGCTTCGTCAGCGACGGTCAGCGCGCGAACGCCGGCCATGATTTCATCGTTGGTCAGTTCGCCGTCATCCAGGTACTTCATCATCAGTTCTTCCGATGACTCAGCAACAGATTCGATCAGCTCGTTGCGGTATTCCTCAGCACGTTCCTGCAGTTCCGCTGGGATTTCCTGGATGTCGTAGCTGGCGCCGAGAGCGGTGTCGCCCTTGGCGTCTTCTGGCCAGACGAAAGCCTTCATGGTCACCAGATCGACAACGCCAATGAAGTCATTTTCAGCACCGATTGGCAGCTGCATGACGAGTGGCTTGGCGCCCAGACGAGACTTGATGGTTTCTACGGTGTGGTAGAAATCAGCACCGAGCTTGTCCATCTTGTTGATGAAGCAGATACGGGGCACTCCATACTTGTCGGCCTGACGCCAGACAGTTTCGGACTGTGGTTCCACGCCTTCTTTGGCGTCAAATACCGCAACTGCACCATCAAGGACACGCAAGGAGCGCTCAACTTCAACAGTGAAGTCCACGTGGCCCGGTGTATCGATAACGTTAATCTGATTACCTTCCCAGAAGCTGGTGACAGCCGCTGAGGTAATGGTAATACCGCGTTCTTTTTCCTGGTCCATCCAGTCGGTGGTCGATGCACCGTCGTGGGTTTCGCCCAGTTTGTGGTTCACACCGGTGTAGAACAGGATGCGCTCGGTCGTGGTTGTTTTACCGGCATCGATGTGAGCCATGATGCCGATGTTACGGACTTTCGTGAGGTCGGTAAGCACTTCTTGTTGTGCCACAGGTTCTCCCTTGGTTGTTGCCTGTTTCCGTGAGCCACAGACTCATGGTTGAGGCAACGGCTCGGATTGAGTACTGAGTTGGTGTTTGATTTACCAGCGGTAGTGGGCAAACGCCTTGTTAGCTTCAGCCATCTTGTGTACGTCCTCGCGACGTTTTACAGCTGCACCCAGTCCGTTGGAAGCATCCAGAATTTCGTTGGTCAGTCGCTCAGTCATTGATTTTTCGCGGCGTGCTTTCGAGAAGGTCACCAGCCAGCGCAGAGCCAGGGCGGTTGCACGACCAGGTTTGACCTCAACGGGCACCTGGTAGGTCGCGCCACCGACACGGCGTGAGCGGACTTCGAGAGCGGGGCGAACGTTGTCCAGTGCCTTTTTCAAGGTTGCTACTGGGTCGTCGCCACCTTTTTCACGGGTGCCATTGAGAGCACCGTAGACGATACGTTCGGCGGTCGATTTTTTACCATCGACTAAAACTTTGTTAATCAGCTGGGTGACCAAGGACGAACCGTACACAGGGTCAACTACCAGAGGGCGCTTGGGCGCTGGTCCTTTACGTGGCATGTGTTAGTTCTTCTCCTTCTTGGCACCATAACGGCTACGAGCCTGACGACGGTCTTTAACACCCTGAGTATCCAGAGCACCGCGGACAATCTTGTAGCGGACACCTGGAAGGTCTTTCACGCCACCGCCACGGACAAGCACGATGGAGTGCTCCTGGAGGTTGTGGCCTTCACCCGGGATGTAGGCGGTAACTTCGATACCACCGGCCAGACGAACACGTGCGACTTTACGCAGCGCGGAGTTCGGCTTCTTTGGAGTGGTGGTGTACACACGAGTGCATACGCCACGGCGCATTGGGCGCGAGTCTAGAGCTGGCGCGCCAACACGTTTTGGCTTCGGTGTGCGGCCCTTCCGGACCAACTGCTGAATTGTTGGCAAATTTTTCTCCGTATAATCTCATCTTCTTTCGAACGGCTCGAGTACTTTGCGGCGCATCGAATCGAAAGAAAGCTTGGTCTTTTTTCGACGTCTGTTAGATTTTCGCTTTAGACGTGCAAAAAGGTGGCATTTGCTGCGCAAGTTCCCCGCAACCCGGACAGAGTCCTACTGCCACTTTGAATCAATCGTTCCTAGTGTACCAGTATCCGTTCTGCATTGACAATTTGACGCTACTAATTCATTTGACCCGGCGTATGTGCTACATGGCGTGCAGCTTTGGTCAGCTGGTACAGCTGATATGCTGTGCGCAGTGCACGCCGATCCTTACGGTACATCAGCGGTCGGGCCAGGGTCTTTGCAGATTTTGCTGCCTGGATCTGTTGCCATTGTGTTGCCGTTGCGTACTGGTTGACCACCGATAGTGGGATAGTAATCGATGCTGCCGGCCCGTTGAGTTGTCGATGCTGCGCACTGGGTTGTTTTTTGACCAGCTCTTCTATCAGATATGTGGCGGGATTGGCTCCGGCAGCCGTCAAATAGTAGTGATGTCGGCCGAGGCGTGGGTTCATCTCTAAGAAATATGGCTCGCCGGTGTGCGCATGTATTTTGATGTCGAACATCCCAAAGCCATGCCAATCCAAGGCATCCATGATTCGGCGACCATATTCTTCAACTTGCGCATCGGATCGGACGATGACTGCACGGGAGCTGCCTTCCATATTGGCAGCATGATCTTCGACGATCACTTCAGCCAGGCCACTCAAGGTGATATTTCCTTGGGCGTCGCGAAAGTGGTGCAGGATGCGTAGGTCATTATCAGTGCCGGGGACAAACTCTTGGATGATGAGTGTTTTGTCGTATCCGGCACCGACAGCCTTGTGGATGACTTCGATGAGTTCTTCGGCGGAGTTGAAGTAGTGGACCTTTCGACGGCCTTCGTATTTCGCTTGGCCCCACGCTCCCCCGTCACCAGCTTTGAGGATCAGCGGGTACTGCATGCCGTCTGCATCAAGCTGAGCTGCAAACGTTTCAGGAGTGTGGTCCTGGGAGCCAGCGTCATAGATCGCGGTTCTCGGATATGGGATATCCAGTTCGTCGCAGAGCGCATAAAAGCGATCTTTGAGCGCGGCACGGTTGAGTTGCTCAACCGTGTTGGCTGGGAAGATATAGCCGAGGTCGAGGAGTTCTTGGCGGTGTTCGACGCTGATGCGTACGAGGTAATCGAACCCCGTCACCAGTATCAGGGGTCGATTGCTGGGACCGCGTAGTTGCTCTGCGACGTGTGCCAGATGGTTGAGGACTGTTTGAGCCTCAAACATCGGCCCGGCTGGGAACAGTTGGATGATGCTGGAGTCCCCCACGATGAGATTTTTCGCGGTCGGGACGACTGCAGAAATGACCCCGTATGCTTCGTGAAACTCCCTTGCAAGACTGTAGGAGCCCAGATCACCACCGGTGATCACGGGAACAAATGGCTGGTCTGCTGGGATGGTGGCGTTCACAGTCGCTAAGCCTATCAAATATGCGGATGGATCAACTTCTAGGTGCTGCTTGGGTGCAGCCATTAATGTGGAGGGTAGATATGATGAATCGTCTCGAGGTAAAGGTTGTGGTTTTGTGAGTTCGAATGATTCGCTGTCAGCAACGACTCCGCGTACATCGTTGGTGTTGATCTTGACTGGATTGGCCGGATTGCTCTTCGTCGTTGGGGTCATCGCTTTGATTGCCAGTGACCCGATTAATTGGTTTGGCGTTGGAGTGGCCTGGTTCGCAGGCATTTACAGTTTGGTGTTGGCGCGTTTCGTGGGGAGAAGGAAGTTGGAGTCACGACGGTAAGCTCGTTGGTTCGTTAACGCATCGGAGCCAGTGCGATATCTCGCACTGGCTCCGATTTTTTGTTTAGTAAGCGGCTACGGGCTTAGCGGAAGTCTCCGCCCATGCCGTAGTCTTCCAGCGGAATCGCCTGGAAGTCGCCACCGATTTCGGTGTCCATGCCCGGGTAATCGAAGTCCGGGAATGCGGAGGCACCGCTGAACATATTGGCTTTGGCATCGTCTGTTGGTTCGACGGCAACATTGGTGTACCGATCCAGGCCGGTTCCGGCCGGGATGAGCTTACCGATAATGACGTTTTCCTTCAGGCCGAGGAGTGGGTCTGCCTTGGCTTCCATGGCCGCCTGCGTCAGGACGCGGGTGGTCTCCTGGAAGGATGCGGCAGAGAGCCACGAGTCGGTTGCCAGTGAGGCCTTCGTGATACCCATCAGCTCATCACGGCCAACAGCTGGACGCTTGCCTTCGGCAACGGCTGCACGGTTGGCGGCAACGAACTGGACGCGGTCTGTCAACTCACCAGGCAGCAGGTCGGTCTCACCGGAGTCGATGATGGTGACGCGACGCAGCATCTGGCGGACGATGACTTCCACGTGCTTATCGTGAATGCCAACACCCTGTGACTGGTAGACCTCTTGGACCTCGTCGACCAGGAATTTCTGGGCGGCACGTGGGCCAAGGACTCGCAGGACCTGTTTCGGATCGATCGCACCGGCAACCAGCTGGGTGCCAACGTCGACGTGCTGTCCGTCTTCGACGAGCAACCGTGAGCGACGCAGAACCGGGTAGGCCATTTCTTCGGAACCGTCGTCCGGGGTGAGAACTAAACGAAGTTGCTTGTCGTCTTCTTCGATGGTCACACGACCGGCGAACTCGGAGATTGGCGCAACACCCTTTGGTGTGCGGGCCTCAAAGAGTTCCTGAATACGTGGCAGACCCTGGGTAATGTCATCAGCTGATGCGACACCACCGGTGTGGAAGGTACGCATGGTCAGCTGGGTACCTGGTTCACCAATCGACTGGGCGGCGATAATGCCAACTGCTTCACCAATGTCGACGACCTTACCGGTGGCCATGGAGCGTCCATAGCACTTGGCACAGGTTCCAACAGCGGAGTCACAGGTCAGTACTGAACGCACCCGGATTTCGGTGATCCCGGCATCCCGCAGGATACCGAGTTTGGTGCTGCCAATGTCTTCGCCGGCTTCGACGATGACGTTACCGTCAGCATCTACGGCGTCACGGGCAATAACACGTGAGTAGGCTGAGGTTTCGATATCGTCAACAAGGACCAGCTCGCCGTTCTCATTTGGTTCGGCAATGGTGGTCACCAGCCCCTTCTTGGTACCGCAGTCCTCTTCGCGAACGATGACATCCTGGGAGACGTCGACCAGACGGCGAGTCAGGTAACCCGAGTTCGCGGTCTTCAACGCGGTATCGGCAAGTCCCTTACGGGCACCGTGGGTCGCGGAGAAGTATTCCAGCACCGATAGGCCTTCACGGTATGAAGACTTAATCGGCCGTGGGATAATTTCACCCTTCGGGTTGGCTACCAGACCGCGGATACCGGCGATCTGACGGACCTGCAGCCAGTTACCGCGAGCACCCGAGGTGACCATACGGTTAATGGCGTTCTGACGGCCCATGCCCTTCTGCATTGCGTCAGCGACTTCGTCGGTCGCGCTGTTCCAGGTATCGATCAGTTCAGCACGGCGCTCGTCGTCCGAGATCAGACCGGTTTCGTACTGGGTTTGTACTTTAGCGGCCTGGTCTTCGTAAAACTCCATGATGGAGGCTTTATCGAAGTTCGAGGTGATATCCGAGATCGCCACGGTGACACCCGAACGCGTGCCCCAGTAGAAGCCAGCGTCTTTGAGGTTATCCAGTGCGCGAGCGGTCTCGACCAGCGGGTACCGTTCAGCGAGGTCGTTGACCAGTTCACCCAGGGTGCCCTTAGTGGCAATGACCTCAACCCACGGGTAATCGGCTGGGAGGAGCTGGTTGAACAGCACCCGACCGATCGTGGTTTGCAGGTAGGCGCGCTCGCCCTCTTGCCAGCCCTCAGGCGCCGGTTGGGCGTCGGAAGGTACGAAGTTATCAACACCCACGGTGATCGTGGCGTTGAGGTGAACCAGGCCTGCGTCCATGGCCATGATGGCTTCACCCAGCGAGGAGTAGCTGTTGCCGATTCCCACGACGTCATCACGAACATCGGACAGGTGGTTGAGACCAATGACCATATCCTGCGATGGGACCGCGACAGCGCGACCATCAGATGGTTTCAGGATGTTGTTCGACGACAGCATCAGCAAGCGTGCTTCGGCCTGAGCTTCAGGGCTCAGTGGCAGGTGGACAGCCATCTGGTCACCGTCGAAGTCCGCGTTGAATGCGGCACAGACGAGCGGGTGCAGCTGGATGGCTTTCCCTTCGACCAGTTGCGGTTCGAACGCCTGGATCCCCAAGCGGTGCAGGGTTGGTGCACGGTTGAGCAGTACCGGGTGTTCGGTAATGACTTCTTCGAGCACATCCCAGACCTGCGGTCGGGTACGTTCGACCATGCGCTTG
>DATBUK010000055.1:0-2360 GCA_036516155.1 Yaniella sp. | reverse complement strand
CTATCGCCGAATGCGCTGTCGCTGATCATGTTCACCTCGGGCACGACCGGCTCGCCCAAGGGTGTGATGCACACGCAGAACTCGGTGTTGGCTGCGGCCCTGCCGTGGCCGGATCGCTTGGGCATGGACGAAACTTCGGTGGTGCATATGGCCTCGACGTTCGGACACCTCACCGGATACCTGTTTGGGGTGTGCCTGCCGATCATGCTTGGCGGAACCGGGGTGTTCCAGGACATCTGGGATCCCAATGAATTCGCGCGCTTGACCGAAAAATACGGGATCAACCACACCTCAGCGGCGACCCCGTTTTTGCACGATGTGCTCCAGGCCGAGGGTATTCAACGCTACGATATGAGTTCACTAAAACGCTTCGCGTGCATGGGTGCCCCGATCCCGCGACACTACGGGACCGAAGCCAAAGAACGTCTCCCGGACATGGTGATGTTTGGTGGGTGGGGACAAACCGAATGTGGGCTGTCCAGTTTTGGTCACCCCGATGACCCCGAAGAAAAAATCTTCACCACCGACGGCCGCCCGCTGGATGGGATGGACATCCGGATCGTGGATTTCGACGGGCAAGAATTACCGGCCGGTGAAGAGGGGAGAATCCAGATCAAGGGGCCCTTCCTGTTTCACGGGTATCTGGGCCAGCTGGACAAAACTCGCGAAGAGTTTGATGGTGAGTACTTTGACACCGGAGATCTCGGGACGCTGGACGCCGACGGGTATTTGTCCTTGGCCGGGCGCACCAAAGACATTATTGTCCGGGGTGGGGAAAACATCCCGGTGGCCTACGTCGAAAACGTGCTCTATGAACATCCCGATCTCGAGGCGCTGGCGGTGGTCGCTGTGCCACACGAGCGGCTCCAAGAGACCGCAGCGGTCACGGTCGTGATGGCCGAGGGTTCCGAACCGCTGACCTTAGCCAGCATGCAGCAGTATCTGGAGGCCAAGGGCGTTGCCAAACAGTACTGGCCAGAGCATGTGGCAATCGTCGACGAATTACCGCGGACCCCGTCGGGCAAAATCCAGAAGTTTTTGATCCGTAAACAATTACTGGCAGACCTCGGCGTGTCAGAGGAGGCGACGACCTAATGCAACCAGCTACTTCCCAGCGTGTCCTCCTGATCGGCGCCGGCGGCATCGGTACGGCGATTGCCCACCGGTTGGCCGCAGATGGCCGAAGAATCTTTGCGACCTATCACTCCAATGCCACCGCGGTCGAGGACCTGACCCAACAGTTGGGGTCGGACGTGGTGGTCGGGTCGGCCGCGCTCGATGTGGCTGATCCGGCGGTAATACAGCAAGTGTGCGGGGCCGACGGGGCAGCGGCCCAAGCTCTGGGTGGCCCGGTCGATACCGTGGTCGTGACGACCGGCTACCGGCATGAGCTCAACCTGTTGGTGCGGCAAGATCCTCAAGAAGTCCAGCGCATTGTGACCACCGAGCTGCTGGGGCCGACACTGGTGGCTCAGGCGGTGCTGCCGGCGATGCAACAGCACGGTTTTGGCCGCCTGGTGTTCATCGGGTCGGATTCGGGGAAGGCGGGCACCCTGGGTGATGCAGCGTCATCTGCAGCTCGGGCCGGGTTGATGGGTTTGGTGAAGTCGTTAGCGCGGGAAACCTCGCGGGATGATGTGACCGTCAATCTGGTCTCACCCGGACCGGTCGACTCGCCGTTGCTCGACGGGATGTTGGCGGATCAGGACTCGCTGACCGGCAAGGTCATGCAGGGGACGGTCAAGGCCATCTTGAAGGGGCGGCCGGGACAACCCGAAGAGATCGCCGAAGCCGTGGCCTATTTTGTGGGGCCGAACTCGGGGTTTACCACCGGGCAGACGCTTTCGGTTTCAGGTGGGCTGACGCTTTAGTCAAAGTGTCGGGCACCGGAACGCTTTAGGGTTCGAGAATGCGTTCTTCGGGCCCGTGGGCGGGTTTCACGTCGCTGATATCGGTCAGTCGCAGCGGTGTGAAGTGCCCGTCGCTTTCGGCATCGATGACGCGGGCGGTCACGCAGACATGGTCACCGCCGTCGTCGAGGATCGAGATCCGCTCGACGACCATCCGGTTGGGCAGGGCGGTGACGTAGGGCAGGCCGTGGGCGGCGGTTTCCACGGCGATGTCGGCGAATTTGTCGGTATCTTGGCCTGACCTGGATGCGAAGTGTTCGGCGAGGTCGTGGTCGTGTTCGGTCAGAAAGTGGACCGCAAAATGTGTTGCGAGCAGACCGGCCCGGTAGGTGTAGTTGGCCTTGGATAACCAGAAACTATAGTGCTGCGGATCCATACTGGCTTGGGCATGGTAGCCGACCAGGCACCCGGCTCGAACGTCGTCGACGGCCGTGGTGACCACCAGCAGGG
>DATBUK010000054.1:0-4459 GCA_036516155.1 Yaniella sp. | reverse complement strand
TCCATGAACTCTGCGCGACTTGCTGATGAGTGGGGCTACAACCGAATTTGGTACGCCGAACACCACAACACCCCAAACCTTGCAGCCAGCTCGACGTCGCTGCTGATCTCTCGGGCCGCCGAACATACGCAGAAGATCCGACTCGGCTCCGGTGGGGTCATGCTGCCAAACCACGCACCGCTCATGGTCGCGGAACAATACGGCACCCTGGCCAATATGCACGGAGATCGGATTGATCTGGGCTTGGGTCGGGCGCCAGGCACCGACATGATGACCGCTCAAGCCCTGAGCCGGTCCTCGGCCGAACCTCAGCAGTTCGCCCAGCACATTTACGATCTGCAGGGCTGGTTTAGCAACGACGGAACCGCCCATACGATGCCGATTGTCTCGGCTGTTTCTGCCGGGACCGAAGTCCCGATCTGGGTGCTGGGTTCGACAGTCAACGGCGCGTCGATCGCAGGGCAACTCGGCCTACCGTTTTCGGTCGCCTCGCACTTTGCGCCCGATCAGCTGGATCAGGCCATTCAGGTCTATCGCGACGCGTTCAACCCCGCGGCACCCACCGCCGAACTCGACGAACCCTATGTGATGGCCGGTATCAATGTCATGGTCGCAGAAACCGATGACGAAGCACACCGCCAGTACACCGTCGTCGAACAAATGTTTCAGGATATCCAGACCGGTCAGCGTCGCCTCTTGCAACCACCACTGGATGAGGAAACGTTCCGGGCGCAAGGTTCAGCCGAGCAGCCGATGCTGCGCATTAAAGCTGTCGGCGCGCCAGAAACGGTGCGCGACCAGTTAGACGCTTTCGTTGAACGCACCGGGGCTGATGAGCTCATCACCGTGACCTACGCCTACGACCCAGCGGTCCGCGACCGGTCCTACGAGCTGCTGGCTCAAGCCTGGTTCTAACTCGTCATGCCAGATGAGCGCATGCGCAACGAAGCCGAGCACGTCTTGGCTCGAATCTGGGAGGCTTTGGCGGAAGCTACGACGCAGCGGACCGGTTTTACCCGGGCCGTCTTGGCAACCGCCACCGTCGAGGGTCAGCCTCGTGCGCGCTCGGTGATTGTACGAGACTTCACCAGAGACCCCGAGCGTATTGCGTTGACCACTGATATTCGTTCCGCAAAAGTCGCGGAAATCCACGACAACCAGCAGGTAGCGCTGGTCTTCTATGACGAGACGACGTCGGTCCAGTGTCGAGCCGAAGGGATCGCGACCGTCATACCCGAGGAACCCGACAAGCAAACGCCCTTGGAACGGTCCGCCTGGATCAGCATCGAAGTGCAAGCTCTCGATTGGTTAGATCTGTCCGACGAACCTCACCAGCGGTGGCAGTTTGTTCGGCGCCGCGATTCCTGGCAAGGCCAACCCGTCGCGCCTTAACTAAGGCAGCGCCGAGGCTAACGCTGCAGGAAGGTCGCCGTTGGCCGCCTCCTCGACGACCACGTTTGCGGCGCCCAACCAGGTGGCCATCGTCGACAATTCCGACGCGAGCGCTCCCACAATGCTACCGCGATCAGGCCAAGCATCAGCTGTACGCGGCTCTTCAGCAAATGCGCCACGGACGAGAAGCGCCCGCTGTTTGCGGTCGTGTTTGAGGTCAACGCGAGCCACCAGGTGCTCGCCCAGCAAAAACGGCAACACGTAATAGCCATACCGACGTCGATGAGCGGGCGTATAGATTTCCAACCGGTAGTGCATCCCGAAGAGCTCCAGGAGCCTCTGCCGCTCAAAGACCAGCGGGTCGAACGGGGCCAGCAGTGCACGAGCTTCGACCCGACGTGGCACCCGGGCGCCTGCGTACATCCAGGTCTGGCGATTCCAGCCGGTGACTTCAATCGGGATGATTTCCCCGGATGCCTCAAGCTCTCGAAGGGCCTGGGCGGTGTCGCGCTGGGGGAGTCGAAAGTAGTCGGCAAAACACCGCAGGGTCCCGATCCCGTGTGCGCGCACCGCAATGCGGGTCAGCTCAACCACCGACGATCCTCGAGGCTGCTCGAGTCGATCCCGGATGGCGGGTGGGACGACGCGCTCTGTCAGGTCAAAGACCCGTTCAAACTGGGCGTTGCGATACGCCGGGGTCAGGCGTCCGGCGTCAAAGAGGAGTTCGGCCGCTGTTTTGGCCGGGCTCCAGGACCACCCCCACTGGCCGTCGGGACGTTGCGCATGTGCTTGAGCGACATACTCTTCAATTTCACGACTGGTCAGCGGTCCGTGTTCAGCGACCATCTGATAGACCTCATCGAGGAGGCCCTGGCGTTTGGCTTCGAAAGCGTCAGGATCCATCCGGGACCACCGTCGTCGGTTCCAAGTCAACAGTGGGAATGTCGAGGCCGGAACGTAGGAGGCTTCATGGGCCCAGGTTTCCAGCATGCGGCGCGGGGCCCGACCGGTGGCACGGTCCAGCAGGGCGGTGTCGTATGGGCCGAGTCGAGCAAACAGTGGGAGCAGGTGGGCTCGTGCGACGATGTTGACCGAATCGATCTGTAACAACCCAATGCGTTTGATCGTGTCGGTGAGGTGACGCAGCGTGACCGTGTCGGGTCGGGGGCGGTCTAAGCCTTGGGCGGCAATTGCGACCCGTCGGGCTTGTCCAAGCGTCAATTTCCGAACCGTCATGCTGGCATGCTAGCTGATCTCGCGATGCTCACGAAACGACTAGGGTTGAGGGTCACGGTATCAATCCCCAACCTTGCCAAGGATATTGATTTGAAAGACACGTTGCGCGTTGCGGGAGTGTACATCGGGACCATCATCGGTGCCGGGTACGCTTCGGGGCAGGAAATTCTGCAATTCTTCACCGGCTACGGCTGGTGGGGAATCATCGGGACGCTTGTCACGATGGTCATGTACCCGCTTCTGGGGTACTACCTGATTGTGCTCGGCAAACGCGTCAAGGCCGCGTCGCATAAAGGCGTGATCTACCATATTTGCGGCAAGTATTTGGGCGCGATCGTCGACATTCTGCTGGCATTTTTCCTCTTCGGGGTCGGCGTCATCATGATCGCTGGTTCCGGTTCGTTATTCCAGCAGCAGTTCGGGATCGAACCGGCCCTCGGCTACGCGCTCATGTCGGTGCTGGTTATTCTGGCGCTGTTGCTCAGTCTGCGGCGCGTGTTGAATGTGATTAGCACTCTGACGCCCTTCGCGTTTGCCCTGGTGATCGTGTTGGCCGGGTATGCGGCACTCACAGCAGATCCCGCCGGAGTGGATCTAGAGGCTGTGGCGGCGACCCAGGAAGATCTCGCCTCGCCACACTGGTTGCTGTCGGCGTTTCTGCACGTGTCCTTTAACGTGGCCATTACCGTCAGCGTGATGGCGATGATGGGTGCTACCGAAAGAAACTACCGGGCTGCGAAACGTGGCGCGGTGCTCGGCGGCATCGCACTGGGCGCTTTCGCACTCATCATTAACCTGGCGATGTACTTCAACATCACGGACGTGGTCGGCGTCGACATGCCCATGTTGATGATTGCCAATGAGGTGCATCCGTTCATCGGTGCCGCGATGGCCCTGGTACTGCTGGCGATGATCTTTAATACCGCCGTGCCGATGTTCTATTCCTTTACGGCCCGGTTCTTTACTGTCGAAACCAAGGGCTTCCGGATTGCGGCAGTGATCGTAGGGTTGGCGGGTTTTGGTTTTGGATTCATCGGATTCACCGAACTTGTCGGGAGGGTCTACCCGCTACTCGGGTATGTCGGGTTTGTGATCTTCGGTGCTATGGCCATCAACCTGATCCGACACCGGCGCGAGCCCACGGTGAGCCAGACATCTGGTCAGTGAGCTAGGGCGAATTCCGTATCGGCACTGTTCGTCGACCCGCGTGACGTTAGCGGTCGGATATTATCGCAGAAAGTGTGAAATCTTGTGGGGCTTTTCCACAGGGTTTTCACTCGCTGCGGGGTTGTCCACAGATCGGCTGACGTGGGATTATCGTGTCCTACCCTATCGCTAGCATAGGGGGCATGAGTACAGCGGTTTTGGCCAAGCAGCAGCTTCAGGAGACCATCGGTGTCCTGGAGACGTCGCTGCCTGATGCCTCAGAAGCCGACTGTGTTGAGATCCTGCAGTTAGTGGAGCAGGCTAAACGGCAACTTGCTGCGATCCAAGCCCAAGCCACGAACGCGTTGGTCGAACAACGCGAGGCTGCCGAAGCTGAGGATGGGATCCCGAAATCTAAACGATTGGGTGGGGTGGATGCCGAAGTCGGGTTGGCTCGGGGCGAGTCGCCATTTGTCGGGGCCGCCTTGACCCATACCGCAACTGCCTTGTGTACCGTCCTTCCGAAGACTCTTGCGGCATTGGCTGAGGGGCGGGTTAGTGAGTATCACGCCCGGATTGTCGCTGAACAGACCACGCATCTGTCCGAAGCCCATCGGCGAAAGATCGATGAGTTGATTGCCCACCGACTCGGGAAGGCCTCGAGCGCGCAGTTACGGAAACTCAT
>DATBUK010000053.1:0-1553 GCA_036516155.1 Yaniella sp. | reverse complement strand
CCCAGCGGCATGCGGTTCCCCTGGCCTCTGGTGTAAAGACGTGAATCTCCACGTCGCTGTCACGAGTACACTGAGTTGGTGACCTCAGAGGACTTTCCAACACGAGAAGTAGCAAAGCTACCGCGAGCTGCCTTTGCCTTTCCCGGGCCGCTACGTGACCGCCTAGTTGAGGCAATTCTGAACGGCACAAAAACCAGCACGACAAGCCTAAAGCTGCAATACGAAATTGACAACGAGCCGCTGCCCGTAGTGGGCGGACGTGCTGTATTAATTGATTCGGGTGAGCAGCCCGTTGCGGTACTAGAAACCACGAGCGTACGCATCGTATCGTTGGCCGAGGTCGATCTGGCCCACGCCCGAGACGAAGCTGAAGGGTACCAGACGGTAGCTCAATGGCGCACAGCTCATGAGCAGTTCTTTCACAGCGCTCAGATGCTGTCAGCTCTTCAATTACCAGAGTTTACCGCCGACGACACCACCGAGGTGGTGCTCGAACGATTCAGAGTTGTGAAGCGTCTCTTGTAGAGCGTTATCCGTTCTGGCGGGCGACCATTTCTTCGATCCATGCTGGCGCATAGGGCGAGGTGCAGTTCGGCGGGGTCGGATAGTCTTTGAGTACTTCGAGTCGGTGGCCGATCTGAATTGCCCGTTTCCGGTGCTTGGGTGAATAAATACCGATGGTGGCCAGGCATTCATTCATGGCCCACTGCAAACGATCTGGAGCCAATTTCATTTGTTCTTCGATCCGATCCAGCAGATCCTTGAGATCGATATTTTCGACCCCTGTGCCACGGCGTGACTGGTCAGCGCCCATCCTGCGGCGGCAACGTCTTGGTCGATGTCTTCCATCCAGGGAATGCGGAGGTCTTCGCATTCGGCGTTTTTCTTCAGGATGTAATTGACCAGCCAGTCTTGAACCTTCGGGACGCGAGTATCATGGAGCATCTTGTCGAGCTCTTCAGCCGTGTATTTTTTGGGGCTACTGATCAAGATAGCGACCAAGCGTGCTTGCGGGTCTCCGGTAGCCCAGAGTTCTTTTGCAAAATCGTGTTGCGTCTTGAGACGTTTGGCGATGGCCCGCAGTTTCGACAGATTGACTCCGATGTCATTGCCGTGGCGTCGATTCACCTCACGCATTTTAGGGTCTTCGAGTGCTTCGAGCTCGGCGAGGACCTCATCTACAGTCAGCTGTTCTGCTGGGGTGCGGGTAGCCATCAATCCTCCTAGGGAAATTCTTGTTAAAGCAGCCTAATGGTTTAAACGTCAAGTAGCAGAGGTTCAACTGCTGCTTCTTGAGCCGCACTTCGAAAAGTTGCGTCGCTATGCATTGATCACGCGCTCTGCCGGAACACGAGGCCGGTAATGCTGGACGAAGAATCCACGCCACCGATCGATGCGACCAGGGCGAATGAGCTCATACGGCAATTCAGTGTCTTCGGGGTCTACTGCTCTGCGAAAGACGACCTGATAAGGCTCGCTTGAGGAAGCATCAAATGGCTCATTGGGATCGTAGACCAAAAATTCCAGCTGTCCCGACTCGTCGGTGCGGTAGC
>DATBUK010000052.1:0-8947 GCA_036516155.1 Yaniella sp. | reverse complement strand
CTCACCGCGATGGTCGCCGGAAAGTACTGGGATGAGTTGGCCATGCACGTCAAAGCCGCTCGGCGCAATGGACTGAGCGTCGAGGAAATCAAAGAGATCCTGTTGCAGACCGCGATCTACTGCTCGGTTCCAGCAGCCAATGTGGCCTTTAGTGTCGCCAAAGAGGCACTCGCCGAATACGACGCCGAAGAACGCTAACGCTTCAGCCTCACCATCCGCACAAGTCCGGCCCGATCCATGAATTGGGCCGGACTTTGTCGTGCAGCGATAAATTCGCCACATCCTTCCCTTTGGTACTGCGCCACGCTATACTCAAAGTATCGCAGAGCGAACCTACGTTCGCACAGCGAACAACTTTTGCAGACCGGAAGGAATCATGCAGCAGGTATACGTTTACGACGCAGTTCGCACCCCGTTTGCCAAACTTGGCGGCGGGCTGGCGAAAGTACGTCCCGATGATCTCGCCGCCAACGTCATTCAAGCGATGGTCGAGCGCTACCCAAATCTCGATCAGTCCAAAATCGATGAAGTCGTCTTCGGCAACGCCAACGGCGCCGGTGAAGAAAACCGCAACGTCGCCCGCATGGCGTCCCTTCTGGCCGGACTGCCCACGTCAGTCCCCGGCCTCACCGTCAACCGGTTGTGTGCTTCATCATTAGATGCCGCAATCCACGCCAGCTACTCGATCGGCTCCGGCGATAACAACTTAGTTCTGACCGGTGGGACCGAATCGATGTCGCGTGCTCCCTACGTGGTGCCAAAGCCAGAGCGCGCTTACCCCGCTGGCAGCTCTCAGATGGTGTCGACAACCTTGGGCTGGCGGCTGATCAACCCGAAGATGCCAGAGGAATGGACCGTCTCGCTGGGTGAGGCCACCGAACAGCTCGTCGACAAATACCAGGTGTCACGCGAACGCCAGGACGAATACGCGGTCTTGTCTCACCAGCGCGCACACGCTGCCTGGGAGGCAGGCCACTTCGACAACCTGGTGGTCCCCGTGGGCGATGCCGAACGCGACGAAACCATCCGTCCAGAATCCACCGTTGAGACCCTGTCGAACCTGCGCACCGTGTTCCGGAAGGAAAACGGCACGGTCACCGCGGGTAACGCCTCTCCGATGAACGACGGTGCAGCAGCAGTGCTGCTCGGTTCCGAACAGGCATCCCAAACCTTAGGCGCCGACCCACTGGTCCGCATCGCATCACGCGGTGTGGCAGCCAATGAGCCACAGTACTTCGGTGAAGCTCCGGTTCCAGCAGCCAATCTGGCACTGGAACGCGCCGGGATCACCTGGGATCAGGTCGGCGCGATTGAGCTCAACGAAGCCTTCGCCGCTCAGGTTCTGGTCAACCTCGACTCCTGGGGTATCGAACTGAATGATGAACGCGTCAACGCCTGGGGCGGGGCGATCGCACTGGGCCACCCGCTGGGTGCTTCGGGCTCACGCGTGCTGGGTACCCTGGCTCGCCGCCTGAAAGCCGAAAACCGCCGCTGGGGCGTGGCCGCACTGTGTGTCGGTGTCGGTCAAGGGGTTGCCATGGTCGTTGAAAACGAAGACGCCACAGAGTAAAGGAAGCGATATGACAAAGATTGTAGAGACTGCAGCTGAAGCTGTCGCCAATATCGACGACGGCTCGACGGTACTGATTGGTGGCTTCGGAAATGCCGGCCAGCCGATGGAACTCATTGGGGCCCTCCTCGATGGAGGCGCCAAGAACCTGACCATCGTCAACAACAACGCCGGACAGGCCGACGAGGGACTGGCCCTGCTGATTAAAGAGCGCCGGGTCGACAAAATTATTTGCTCGTTCCCACGCCAGTCGGACTCGTGGCACTTCGATGAGGCCTACCGTGCCGGTGAAATCGAACTGGAACTGGTCCCCCAGGGTAACCTCGCCGAGCGACTCCGCGCCGCAGGTGCTGGTATTGGTGCCTTCTTCACCCCAACCGGATACGGCACCATGTTGGCCGAGGGCAAAGAGACCCGCGAGATTAACGGCCGCAACTATGTGCTGGAATACCCCATCCACGGCGACGTTGCGCTGATCAAAGCGTTCAAGGCCGATGAAAAGGGCAACCTGATCTACCGCAAAACTGCCCGCAACTTCGGTCCGATGATGGCTACCGCCGCCAAGCAGACGCTCGTGCAGGTCGAAGAGATTGTCCCAACCGGAGCACTGGATCCGGAAAACATTGTGACCCCGTCGATCTACACCGACGTCATGGTGGCGATTGAAACTGAGTCCACCGCACTGGCTGCACGTGAACAAGGAGCGAAGTAAATGCTACGTAGTGAAAGAGTTGACCGCGAAACCTTAGCCGAGATTGTGGCCGGCGATATCGAAGCTGGCTCCTTCGTGAACCTGGGCATCGGTCAGCCCACCCTGGTATCGAACTACCTGACGGAAGAACACGATGTCACCCTGCACACCGAAAACGGCATGCTGGGGATGGGTCGTGCGGCTGAAGAAGACGAAATTGATGGCGATCTGATCAACGCCGGAAAAATCCCGGTGACCGAGACCCCGGGCACCGCATACTTCCACCAGGCAGACTCATTTGCCATCATGCGCGGCGGCCACCTCGACGTGTGTGTCCTTGGTGCGATGCAAGTCTCGGCAACCGGCGACCTGGCCAACTGGCACACCGGCGAGCCCGATGCGATCCCAGCTGTTGGTGGTGCGATGGATCTGGCGATTGGCGCCAAGCAGGTCTATGTGATGATGAACCTGTTCACCCGTGACGGCGAGATCAAACTGCTGCCGAAAGCCACCTACCCGTTGACCGGTGTCGGCTGCGTGTCGCGCGTCTACACCGACCACGGGATCTTTGAACTATCGGAGTCCGGCACCGTCACGGTCAAGGCCCTGTTTGGTCTAACCTTCGATGAGTTGCAAACCAAATCTGACATCGAATTTGTCGATGCCACCGGAAACTAACTCCGGTCTGTTCGTCCAGTCGTTTGCCCGAGGCCTTGAAGTTATCGAGGCCTTCGGGCAAACGCCGACGATGACGCTGACCGAACTCTCCGAGGCCACCGGATTGTCCCGGGCCACCGTCCGCCGGTTCGTCCACACCCTGGTGCACCTGGGGTATGTGCGGGCCACCGATAAGCACTTCGCCTTGACCCCGAAAATCATGAACTTGGGGTTCGCCTACCTTGCGTCTCAGCCACTGGTGGAGTTGGTTGAGCCGGTGCTGTCGAATCTGTCCAAAGAGCTTGGCCAGTCCACGTCAGTGTCGGTGCTCGACCGTACCGATGTCGTGTATATCGCGCGGCAGGAAACCACCTCGATCATGCGCATCAACATCACGGTCGGCACTCGCTTCCCCGCCTACGCCACCTCGATGGGGCGTGTATTGTTAGCCGGTCTCGATGAGCACGCCTTAGACGAATACTTCGCCCTGGCTGATCTCAACGAAGTCACCGACTACACGATCACTGACGAGGCTGCCCTACGCGAAGAACTAGCCACGGTCCGTCAGCAGGGGTATGCGGTGGTTGAAGAAGAACTCGAAGTCGGGTTATCGTCGGTGGCCGTGCCAATCCGAAACCGCACCGGGACCACGGTCGCTGCGATGAACACTTCGGTGGCCGTGACCCGCCAGTCCCCCGAGGACCTCACGGAACTGCTACCAGCGTTGCAAGCAGCAGCCGCGGAAGTTTCAAACGCGCTTTAGGTATCCCAGCGAGTCGCTTGTTGGGCGAACGAGTCCAACACCGCCGGATCGTCAATCGTTGCCGGAGCCGCGGCGTCTTCACCTTCGGCAATGGAACGCATCGTACGGCGCAGGATTTTGCCCGACCGGGTTTTGGGCAGCGCCGAGACGATATCAACGTCCCGGAAGGCTGCCACCGCCCCAAAATCGTGTCGGACCTTGGCCACGAGCTCAGCGCGAAGTTGCTCGGCATCAATGTCAGCATCGGCGGTGAGTACGACGTAAGCCACCGGTTTTTGTCCCTTGATCTCATCGGCAACACCGATCACGGCGGCCTCTGCTACGGTCGGGTGTTCAGCGATGACCGATTCCAACGTCCCGGTGGAGAGCCGGTGCCCGGCCACGTTGATCACATCATCGGAGCGCCCCAGCACAAAGACATAGCCGTCCTCGTCGATGTATCCGGTATCGCCGGTCTCATAGTAGCCGGGAAATGCCGCCATATAGGAGGAGTAAAACCGCTCTGGTTCCCCGTAGAGTCCGACCATCGCACCCGGCGGTAGGGGTAATTCTACGACGATGTTCCCTTCGGTTCCGTGACCGACCGGTTCACCGAGCGGGTTAACAACTGACACCCGATAGCCCGGTACCGGCACCGAGGGCGACCCAGGCTTCAGCGGCATCGGGTCCAGTCCGCGCAGATTGGCCACGATGGGCCAGCCGGTTTCTGTCTGCCACCAGTGATCCACGACCGGTTTCCCCGTCACTTTGGCTAACCAGTGATAGGTGTCCTCATCGAGTCGTTCCCCGGCTGAGAAGACGGTTTCCAGGGCAGACATATCATAGCGTTGCCAGTGCTCACCGGCCGGATCCGCTGCTCTAATAGCTCGGTAGGCGGTCGGTGCGGAGAAAATCATCTTGGCACCGTGATCGGACACCACACGCCAGAACGCTCCAGCATCCGGAGTTCCGACCGGTTTGCCTTCATACACCACCGTGGTCGCACCGGATACTAGTGGGGCGTAGACGATGTAGGTGTGCCCAACGACCCAGCCGACGTCGGAGGCCACGAACATGACCTCCCCGGCGTCCACGTTATAAATGTTCGGCAGCGACCACGCAGCGGCAGCCGCGTAGCCGCCATGATCTCGGATGACGGCTTTGGGTTTCGACGTGGTGCCGGAAGTGTGCAACAAATACAGCGGATCAGTGGCGGCTACCGGGACAGCTTCAACGGGCTCATGAGCTGCTAACTGCTCATCGAAATCCAACCACTCAGTGTTGAAGGCGTCGATCGTGTCATCCACCTCAGGGCGTTGTTTAATGAACACCACCTGGGGTTTATGCTCCGCCAGTTCGATAGCCTCGGCAACGTTGGGAAGATACCGGATAGTTCGGGAAGGCTCTAATCCACCATTGGCCGCGATGACCGCTTTGGCTTCGGCATCATCCAGTCGAGTGGCAACCTCGCGAGGAGCAAATCCCCCAAACGTCACCACGTGGATGGCACCCAGTCGTGCGACAGCCAGCATCGCGATGAGCGCCTCAGGGATCATCGGCATGTAAATCAGCACCCGATCCCCATGGCCTACACCGTGAGCTCGCAATGCCGCAGCAAATCGGGAAACTTTATCCAACATTTGTGCATACGTGTACGTGACCTGCTGATCGGTCATTGCCGAATCCCAAATGACCGCCGGCTGTTCGCCTCGGCCAGCTTGCACCCAACGGTCCAGCGCCTGGTAGGAGATATTCAGCTGACCATCGGGAAACCATTTCCAAGAGGTTTGCCCATCGTAGTCCAGTCCACGGGTCGGCGGTGTGTGCCAATCCAGCGTTCGAGCCTGCTCCAGCCAAAACTCCGCCGGGTCTTGCGCGGCACGTGCAAAAGTTTCCCGATACCGGGTGCCTGGTTGGTGCTCAGTGGCCATGGTGCTCCTTCGGTGTTCACGGTGCAGTCAAGAATATGACCGTGTATACATGCGCTGCGTCACACTGTAGTCAGTGCTGTCTCACATTACAAAATCGCCGAAGTTTTTAACACGACGGGTGCCTCGTTTTGCTCAAATCGATTGTGTTGGGTATGGTAAAAGGGTTATTTGGACGCTCTTGCACCGAATAACTTGGAGGCGTGCCAGAGAGGCCGATTGGACTTCACTGCTAATGAAGGGTCTGTGTAACGCGGACCGGGGGTTCGAATCCCCCCGCCTCCGCCGATTGTCCCCCGGTAACTCAACGAAGTTGCCGGGGCTGTGTCCATTCTGATCGGATTCGAGACCAAAAGCAGCGACTTTTGACCTAGCGCTTCTGGGTTACCCTTCGGCTCAAAACTTGCTCACCGCATTCTGGGTTCTGGAGACCTTACGGCGCAGTTGTATACAGGCGAAGATATTGCGGCGGACCAGGCAAGCTCAGTTCCGTATCTTCATGCCCATGTCAGCAGTGCTTCACCACCAGCGGGTTCACGCCCGGGCAGTTAGGATGAGAGGTATAGATCGAAAAAAGTTCCAGACCTTGCGCTTATCGCCTGTCAGAGGCGAAACTGAAACCAGCGCTTGATCACTTTCGATCAGATGTTCAAAGGGGGACGTATATGGAAGAACAACATGTCTTCAACTCGAATCTTGCCCGTGCCGGTCGTGCACTTGTCGGAATTTCGACCTGGTATATCGCCGATGAGACGGGCATCGAACGTACACAGATTCGCAAATTCGAGCGTGGTATTATCACGCTGCCACAAAAACAACAGGAAGCCATTAAAGAAGTACTCATTGAACACGGTGCGGTATTTTTGCCGGATTCTAATGCCGGTGGCTACGGCGTCCGCTTGAAGTTTCCAAGTTCCAAGACCCGTCAGATTGACCGTTGGGAGGCTGAAGGCGGCTATCCAGCCGAAGACGACGTCTAAGAGCACGTCAGACATGAAAAAACTCCCTGAATCTTTTTCAGGGAGTTTTTTGTGGAAGAAAACTAGTCAGTGCCGTCCTCATCCGCTGCATGGATTTGCCGGGCAAGGATCTTGATCAAGTCGTGTGCTTCGGCCGGCTCAAGCACCGTGTGTTCTGTCAACGCCTCGGCGGCATCGTCGAGCCGCTCATCCCGGACCATCGCTTCTATCTGGTCTCGGATCCACGGCGGCAAATCCTCCGAGGACATTGTGATGGTTTCGTCCTCACGGTGGATCTGAATCTCAAACCGCTGCGGTTTTGGAATCTCCGCGACCTGTTCGACCCATTCATCAGGAACCGTCAGGTCAGTGAGCTCTGTTTCAGCGTCCTCGGTGTCTGGAACAAATGGATCAGTACCGGCGACGTCTTCTAACGGCGCCTGGTGCGCCCCGTATTCTTGTGGGAACTGGTGCAGCGCCTGGACATCCACGAACGCCTCGATGCGACCCACCCCGGTGGCCCGGTGATAGATCTCTGCGGCTTGTGCCATCTGGCCCACGGCTAGGTAGCGGTACACCTTGTTGTGGGTGTCTTCATCCAAGCGCTGAGCCGCAGCGGCCGCGCCTGCTTCTGACATCCGATCAAACAACGCCGGTGACTTGCCACGAGGACTTGCGGGGGTACTTTTGTCGGCTGTCTTGGAGGAGCGACCGAGAAAGGCCACTAGGCCCCACACGAACAGCGTAGAAACCGCAAGTAACAGCAGCGGGATAATGAATTCCATGCCGCCTATTGTACTGTCAAGTCACACGATGTGTTATCCGTTCTGCTCACGGGCAGCATTAATTCGCGGTCGGACAACAAAAACATACAACACAGCGGTCGCACATAATGCGAGCCCTGTCAGGGCTGCAGTCATCAGCACGGTTCCTGGCCAACCGTAGTGGGCCAGAAAGATCCCACCCAGCCAGCCAAAGACGGATGAACCGGTGTAATAACACAGATTGTAGAGCGAAGTGGACTGGGCTCGACCACCTTCAGCGGCTGCTCCTGCCCACCCCGATGCGACTGAGTGGGCACCAAAAAATGCGCCCGTAAAGACCAATATTCCCACGAGAACAACCCAAATATTGGGGATCAGAGTGAGCAGGATGGCTACGATCATGGTCGCGCTCAGGGCCATTAACACCCGAGATGGACGGTATTTCGATGCCATCCGTCCCGCCCACGGAGACGTGACGGTCCCCATCAGGTAGGCCAAGAAGATCAGAGAGACGACCGACACCGGCAAGTGAAACGGTTCGCCCAGCAGGTAGAAGCCTAAGAAGTTATACACCGCAACGAATCCGCCCATCAGCAGCATGCCTTGCAGGTACATCACAATCAACACCGGCGAGCGCAGGTTGGTCGTAATCGAGGTGATGGCAGTACGCAGCGACGTCGTCGTCGGTTGGAATTTCCGGGCGGCGGGTGTGAGTACCAAGAAACATATGGCCGAGGCGACCGATAGTGCCAACACCACCCCCATACCGATCCGCCAGTGGAACCACTCGCCCACCGGCGCCGCCACAATACGGCCAAGGAGCCCGCCGATCACGGTGCCGGCTATGAAAGTGCCCGCAGACTGACCGGCGGATTCGGGGTGGACTTCTTCATTGAGGTAGGCCATAGCCAGAGCGGGCACACCCCCGAGCGCGATCCCTTCAAGGATCCGGAAGGCCAGGATGGTGCTAAACGTTGGAGCGAGAGTGGCTCCGAGACCGAAAAGGCAGGCGGCCACGATCGAAATCGTCATCGCAGGTTTTCTGCCGAGTCGGTCACCAACAAACGACCACGGGATCACTGCGGCGGCTAATCCGATAGTCGAAGCAGAAATCAGGAGGGCGGCTTGGTCTGGGGTGATGTCAAGGTCTACCCCAATGAGTGGCAGCAGGCCCTGGGGCGAATACAGCTGAGCAAACGTTGCGACGCCGGCAAAAAATAGACCGGTCATCAGGCGCCGAAAACCCGGTGTTTTGGGCGCGTGTCCTAGCCACAGTTGGCCGGTGTGTGGGCCCGGAAACGGCGGGGGCATGACAACCTTTCTGTACTGCACATCACGCTGGCGGACGCGCACGAAGTTTAGGCTCGGGTGGAGTTTTGGGGATAGACTCAGCAACTGTGAGAATTGCGTTTGATCAACCTACCGTCAACTTATCCGATAGTTTCAAAGCCTACGACGTTCGCGGTATCGACGACCAGACATTGAATGCCGATGCGGCGCTGGCCATCGGTTTTGCTTTCGTGGAAGTGACCGGCGCCGACACCGTCCTGGTGGGTGGCGACATGCGTCCGTCCTCCGAGGAATATGTGGCAGCCTTTACTCGAGGATCGATGGCTGCCGGTGCTGATGTGGTGCA
>DATBUK010000051.1:0-4961 GCA_036516155.1 Yaniella sp. | reverse complement strand
GTTCGCTTAACGCACCGAAGGGATGGTGTGGGCTCCGATAGCTGATGCTCCGTCTGATGGTGCCGGGCTGAGAAGAACTGTTGCGCGAGGCTGGCACGTGCCGATTCAATTGCCGTGGCTGCTATGTCAAGGCGGGTATACGAGCCGGTACAGGGTCTGGACTGTCTTCGAGAGAATCGTGGCTTATGATGATGCGCGAGCCACGTGGCCTGAGAGGTGCTGAAGGCCTCGCACAGCTGCGGTCCGTAGCGTCAGAGGAGCGTTAGTAGGACTGGTGCGTGTATTTACGAGAGTTCGTCGGGTTGTGTTTGCTGCTGATTCAGTGCCGATTGGGGTGCCTTGAGGTATCGGATGACGACTGACGCTCCGATCAGCGCCGCTCCTAGTGGAAACGCCGCGTTTTGAATGATGTTTAATACTGGATTGAATAGCCAGAACCATAAAGTTTGGCTTGTCTGGGTGGAGGCCAATCCCGTTTGGAACCCGACGCTGGTGTACATATAAAAAGCAATCGCACCCACGATGAGGAATCCAACGCCCCACCACAGGATGCGCTTGGGTGATGTATTCATGAAGACGACCTCCTTGCGGTCTTTAGAGCTAAAAACTCGGGCCTGACCTTCCACCTTGGGGACGATCTTCGGTGCCCACCCGGCGATAGGTTCCAGCAGTAGGGTAACTAGCCCTGATTCAGTGCGGGTCCTACGGCCCTATTTGTGCGTTTAATTGTGTGCCGAGCCCCCAAACTTTGCCGGAATCACGTCGTCTTCGTGTTTTTCGACGCTGATGATGTCGCCGGTGAACGCATCAACCTCAACGTGTGTGGGTTCGTCAGAGTTCAAGAGTGCGTTTTCTTCTTCGGTGAACGACTCCACGTAGAGTTCGGGTTCTACGGACATTTCTGGTGGCGTGTCCTGGCCCGAAGGAAGCGGCACATACGAGTCCTCAGTTTCACTGGGGCGGTGCTCATGCGCCAACAGCCGGTCGGTAAAGGGATTACCCATCACAGGCGGTTCAAATGCATCGAAAGGCGAGTCTTCTTCCGACGGTAACGGCATCACGGAGAGCTCGTGGACCGGTTCATCAGGCTGTGTCACAGCAGAAGCAATAAACATCGTCGCTCCAGCCAGGGTGGCCACTGCAATGGCCCCACCTGTCGCTAGCCGGCGTAGAGGGAATGTGCGAGGGGACGTCTTCATAAATTGTGGCCTGTTCCTACAGAGGTGAGTGAGTTAAGCAGTGTTGACTTTCCACCGTGACACGAATCCTTGCGACCTTCAAGGCCATAACATTGTCGCCTTTGGTCATCCTGTAAGCAGGTTGATCTTTTTGTCGGTCCATCTCATACTTGTGACTGTTAACTTCATTTGGCGTTTTTTACAGGTCGGTTGGTGGTGTCTACTCCGGGGTCTCATCTTCGAGCGGCCCGGTTCATACTGCACATCGGCGAACGACGCGACTTCACGGCGGAGGCATGCCGCGATCCGTTCACCGTCTCTGCGCCATCGTTCACGACTCCCGTGGTCATCCCATCCCTCGAAGGGGTCGAAGTGCCGCTCCCAGAAGGCGTTCCACTCGGCCATGTCTTGGCTCAACTGCACGGAGAGGCCATACATCTCAAGATTAATGGTGTAGCCGACGTCCCAGATTGCATACATGACTAGCCCGATATCATGCGCTAGATTACACTGGAAGATTCACAGGACTGTAGCAAAGTGCATTGGACAAGGGATATATATGCCAAGCAACCGGCCCAGTAAGTCACGGCCGACAGCATCAGAGCCCGTTGCAAAACCAGCTACCAAACCCGCCCTTGGCCGTCCCCATGACGCGTATGCCACGTTTTACGTGGCCTTAGCTTTTGCAGGCTTGTTGCTCTTCTTGGGGCGGGCGCGCGTTGAAGCTGACTGGGTGGGCTGGACCGGTACTCTCATCGCTTTCATTGCCCTGATCGCCTCAGCCCACTATTTCATGCGAGCCTACGGCTTCTCATCCAAAGGTGTCGACGACCTTCCCAGAGGCGCGGTAGCCACCACGTTCATGTGTTTACTGTTCGGTCTGCAATACATCCCTGGGGCACTGTATGCTCAGGTCTTTGAGGAAAGCGTCTTTGGCTACGCCGTGATGTGTTTGGCACTGGCAGGTATTGTGGTCGGACCTCTGCGCGCGGCGCTCGGCAAAGCCCCACTGAAAACCTCCGAGAGTAGCTCCGAAACCTAGACAGGCTGGCCTACCCTGCCATTATAACGCTGATGTTGGGCGGCGCGTTTTTCGGAGTTTGATAATCTTCTTGACGCCGATTTCATGTTGATGCTGATATCCCATAGTGATTTCCTCGTTGTCGAGCACCCAGCGAGTGTACGCGGAGGCGTAGGCGATGTTTGACGAGAACCAGTGGGTTTCGTCGGGGTTCCGGTCGACAATGATACCAGCTGTGAATGAGTTGTCATCAACCCGGGACCGCAGTGCCAGCTGATGACAGATACGCTCCGAATTGTGGATGGATACCATCGTAGTGTTGTACGACCTGGGACCAATCGGGAATTACCCAACGGCCGGTTCGATCGGTCGTACGATACCAATCGTGACGTTTTTGTGCGGTGACTTCGAGCGGCAAGCGGACACAGAGTTCTGCCCAATCGGCGGTATCTTCGAAGTCAAATACCAAGGCGTCAGAACATTAGGTGGAGTCTTTTGCCGTCGGAGAAAGCCAACCTGAATTCCGACGAACCCCCACACGTCGAGGTTGATGCTTCAGCAGCGACATATTTAATGCTCAAAAACACGAAGACGACTCGATTCCCGAGAACTTCAGGGCAGTAGCACTCTGACACACCGTCCTAGTCCCCCTCACGGTTGAGCCGGATTATGTGGTGACGTCTCGGGAATAGGACCGGCGGTTTGTTCAAGTTGTGATCTTTTGGATTCTTGCCCTGGCAACAGTATTCAAGAGGCCTCACGACAGACGCTAGGGTGAGTTGTATGTCACTCACTTTCCACCCATCGTCGAGACGTTTGCGGTGCAAGATCATTGCTGCGCTGGGCATTGGCGGTGTGGCATTAGCAGCGTGTCAATCACCCACTGCATCGAGCCCCGAACAAACGGTAACAACTGAGTATGAGCTTTTTGCGAATGCGCCCAGCGGCCACGATATTCCCGATGTGGAACTCGACGAGCCCGTGTTGGAGGACATTGAGGAGCATTATTTTCGATATCTCGGGGTCCGCAGTGCCACTGAGTATTATATGGCGCGTACCGACCATGAAGACACCGTCACACAGGGCCTCTGTTTTATCGCGGTAGACACCGAAACCGGTGAAGCGAACTCCAAATGCCACGGTCCTGATGAGCTCGATCCGATGGTGATCCACCTCGAGACCCCGGTAGAGGCGTTTCTTGTCCCAGACAACACACATGTGGAAGATCTCCCCGAGGGGTGGTCCCAGGCCCGTCGAAACGTCATCGTCGTCACCGAGCCTGATACCGCACCAGATGAAGCCGAAGTACAGTTACCTAGCTCAGGTATGCCAACCGAATTCACACTGCAACGCAACTAGCTGTTGCTGTCAACTACCTGCTTATCGCGAGCGTGTAACGTTTGATTTTCGTCCCAAACAACTCTGCTGCTCTAGACCTGTTCTCGGCTTACACCCATGCGGTCAGGACTCATGACTCTTTGCTGTGAGACGTTCCTGAAGTTTTGTCATAAGGGCGCACCTGAGTGCATGAAACAGATGAATGTCAGACTTCCCATACCCACAGCCGTACGCGTCACTGCCCACAACACAACAGCTGGCAGATGGAGCATCTCGGATCAATTGACGCACCCCGCTTCTCATGTGAAGATAATCACATCATCACATGTGTGTTCGCGACCGCCTTTTGGGAGTGACGAGCCACGGCGGTGGCACAAGATGATGGCCTGGACATCTGAGCGGTCCCGGCCTGGGCTTGACGGCACTCCCCTTGCTTGGCAGCAGGAGTCATCATGAGCATCAACGTTCAACAGCCACAGCCCTATGACATCGTCAGCAATACCATCCAGATCGCCGGTGTGGCCGGCGGCGCATTCGAAGCCAACTATAACTACCGCATCAGCGAAGGCCGAGAAACCCTCTGGGGCATTGCGCAACAGTACTACGGCAACGGGAATCTCTATCACCGCCTGATGACAGCAAATCCCTCCATCATGAATCCGAATACGATCCGTGTGGGTGATGTGATTCGAGTACCGCGTGCCGAATAATCCCTCAATGAAACAGTGGCCCTGTGCGGGGCCACTGTTTCACTTACGCATTGAGAAAGGCGGCTTCCAGCGGTGGAATCGCTGACTGGCTGCGCCGATCAGTGGTGCTGGGACAAGTCGCATACCTGCGTCCCGCGTGCGCGTGACGATTGGGCTCTGTGCCTGTGCTACACAGGCCATGAGGCGGGATTGACGCCACAGGGTCATGGTCCGAGATCGGCGAAGGGCAGTGTAGCGCTCCAGAAGCGTTTCAAGTTGCTGACGATCGGAGTGATCCAGGAGGAGAGCAAGCGTCACCGCGTCCTCGATGCCTTGCCCGGCTCCCTGGCCAAGATTTGGCAGCATTGCATGGGCGGCATCACCTAATAGCACTGTTCGACCTCGGACAAAGCTTCGAGGGAACCGTTTAAGATCATAAATATCGTGGCGAATGACCGAAGTTTCAGGAGTCGCCGCAATGCTTGCCGGGATAGGCTCGTGCCAGTCCGCAAAGGTTTCGGTAACAGCGGTGTGTTCGTGTGCAAAGTCCATGCCCGCAGGCTGATTCAGGGTGCCAAACCAGTACACCTGGTCTTCAGGCAGTGGCACGATCCCGAAAATGCTGCCACTCCCCCACGTTTCAGCGGCCACACCTTCCAAGTCAAGGCTGCCTTTCGCAGTGACGCCGCGCCACGCGGTATACCCCGAATACTGGAGTCCCGCATCAAGTCCCAT
>DATBUK010000050.1:0-4736 GCA_036516155.1 Yaniella sp. | reverse complement strand
TTTTGCTCAGACGCTGCTGAACGTCATTCCCGGTATTCAATCTGAACTGGGTATTGAACTCACCACCGCAAATCTTGCGGTGTCCATTACGTCGTTATTCTCTGGGCTTTTCATTGTGATCGCCGGAGGTCTGGCAGACCGTATCGGTCGCGTGAAGATCCTGCGGATCGGTATCATCCTGTCAATCGCCGGCTCGCTGCTCATCGCCCTGACCCCAGAGAACATGGGCGCCTTGACTACTTTCATGCTGTTAGCCGGCCGGATAGTGCAAGGACTCTCGGCAGCAGCGATCATGCCGTCGTCGATGGCGCTGCTCAAAGATTTCTATGAAGGCAAAGATCGGCAACGCGCGATCTCCTACTGGTCCATCGGTTCATGGGGGGTTCTGGTCTGACCGCACTGTTCGGTGGATTCATGGCGACCTCGTTTCTGGGCTGGCGCTCGATCTTCTGGATCTCGGCCATCCTCGGGGTGCTGTCACTCTTTTTAATCCGTGGCACACCAGAGCGCAAGGCCCACCGCGGCCCGGATGCCGAAGCGTATCGCTTCGACTGGGGCGGTGTCATTGCATTCGTCGTGTCTCTGCTCGCGCTCAACGTGCACATCTCGCAGGGCCCGAATATCGGGTGGCTCAGCCTGCCGGGCGTCGGGTTGATTGCTGTGACCGCCATCGCCGGACTGATTTTCCTGCAGATCGAAACCCACCACAAGACACCGTTTCTGGACCTCAACGTGTTCCGCAACGGGACGTTTACCGGTGCGACGCTGTCGAACTTCATGCTCAACGGGGCGGCCGGTACACTGATCGTCGCGCTGGGACTCGTCCAGGTGGCAGCCGGGATGTCCTCGCTGCAGTCAGGACTGCTGACCATCGGGTACCTGGTGGCCATTACCAGTACCATCCGCGTAGGTGAAAAGCTGCTGCAGAAGTTCGGGCCGCGCCGTCCGATGCTGTGGGGTTCAACCATCACCGGGATTGGTATTCTGCTCTGCTCCCCGACGTTTCTGCTCATCGAACAGTACATCGTCACGACAGTGATCGGTTTTACGCTATTCGGTATCGGACTGGGTTTCTACGCCACCCCGTCCACGGACGCAGCCCTGACCAATGTGCCAGAAGACCAGATCGGCGCAGCCTCCGGTATTTACAAGATGGCCTCGTCGTTAGGCAACGCCATCGGTGTGGCCGTATCTGCCGCGATCTATGTTGCAGCGCAGAACGTCAACCCGGAACTGCTCGACCAGTTGGACATTTTCATCGGTCGACAAGACAACGTCGCGTTACGCTTCGGCGGTGCGATCGGTCTGCTGTTTAATGTGCTGATGGTTGGGTTGGCTATCGCGTCAATCATCTTGACCGTTCCCAAAGACAAGAAGGTCGACATCGCCGAAGACGGGCGACCAGAACGCAAGGATGTGCCACCGCCACCTATTGGGAACTAACCGCCACATAAACTCGCGCATCATCTGCGACACTACGGCCCCTCTGCGTTCGAGGGGCCGTAGTCGTCTGAGCAAACGCGTCCTTGCTGAGCAGCGCTGCTCGCTCTACCCAGGGGCCACACCCGAGCGCTAGGATTGATTCCATGAAAACGCTAGAGGAATTTCTGGAAACCATTCCGGATGAAGAGCATCGAGCCCGACTCGAACACGTGCTGAAATGGGTTCAAGACGACTACCCGGAGCTGAAGCTCGAGATCAAGTGGAGTCAGCCCATGTTCACCCACGATGGGACCTTCATCCTGGGTTTCAGTGCTTCCAGCAAACACTTTGCTGTCTCACCTGAACGACAGATCCTCGACGAATTCCGCGACGAGATTGCTGAGGCTGGCTATTCGCACTCCAAGGCGTTATTTCGTATTCGCTGGACTGACGAGATCAACTACGGTCTACTTGAGGACTTCATTGACCGCAGCATTGAATTCAAGAAGGGTTCGAAGACCTTCTGGGCCCAGTCCTAGTCAGAGCCCTCATACGTAATACGCAACACACCCGGGCTATTTGGTGGGGCGTGTTAGCTTAGGGGCCATGCGTGCCAGCTCTGAGGTTCCTTCCCGGTCAGATGTTCTATCCATCGATGCCCGCGATCCCCAGCTGCGACGTGCGGACTGGCAAGACGAACAATATCGACCCCATCGGCGTAACGGTCCGCTGAAACTTGGCTTCCTGACCTTCCTCACTCAAGAGCACCGGGATCCAGCAACTGTGCTCCAGGAAGGCATCCGGCTCTTTGGCGAGGCAGAGCAGCTGGGCTACGAGATGGGGCTCGTCCGGGTGCGTCACTTTCAGCCATATGTCTCAGGGCCCATCGCCTTCCTGTCCGCTGCCGCCCAGCACACCAGCACGATGCGGCTCGGGACCGGGGTGATTCCCATGCACGCCGAAGATCCCATCAGACTTGCCGAAGAACTCCAGACACTGGATCTGCTCAGCAACGGTCGCGTCGAAGCCGGCTTTGCCGCCAGCATGCCAGAACAAGGCATCCACACGCACTGGGGCGACCAAGTCCAGACCAAAGACGACTCATGGGCAAAATTTGATACGTTTCTCGATCGGATAGCAGGGGTGCCGATACGACAGATCCCGGCACATTCTTATGGGGCCTGCCCGAAGGTTCAGAAGCCATTACCCGCCCACCCAGCCCGACGTTGCGAAACCGGATCTGGTATGGCGCCGGCAGTATGAACAGCGTCCAGCAAACAGCACAACGCGGCCTCAAGTTACAGCTGTCGTCGGTCACCGATGAGGTAGGCGTCCGTTTCGAACCACGCCAGTACCAACAGATTGCTCGATACCGTGAACTGATGGCCCAGTTGCATCCGGATCGAATGCCCGAGGTCGCCGTCAGTCGCAACATCCTGCCCATGACCGGAGCGGCCTCCGACGAGGAGTTCGAATGGCTCGTGAATTTCTATACGGATAACATTTATCCCAACGGCACGAACCGTCCAGACTTTCCGGTCAGTGGACGGTTCTCCCATCCAGCAACGGGCACAGTTGATGCCACGATCGATTTTCTCCGCCACGATGTCGCGTTGGCCGCTGCCGATACGCTCCTGGTGTTGGCACCGTTTTATTCTGAGCTGGACACCACGCTAGAGTTATTACGGTTGATCGCCGAGGACATTGCCCCGGCTGTTCGTGCCTAATACTGGCTCCTCCGCACCCCTGAGGCCCTTTCCAATTTCTTCACGATCATTTTCATTTACAGAACAGTAACTGAATTTGACCGAAAATGACGCCAAAATCGCGGCGCTTTCATGCCTGCCACAGCAGGTTTTGCGAATTCTGCACCCCTTGGTGAGCGTGCAGTCTCGGGCCGTGCACCTATCCTTGACTAGGTCTATCGCGCGGTGGCAACCTTGGACGAAAGTAGCCTAGATCACAATTCCACACTGGCCATTGAATCATGATTCTGGTGCATACCCATGCCTCAGTATCTGATACGACACCATCAACCAACACGAGCATTCTCGTAATTAAAGGACTTGATACGCGTGGTGAATACGACAACTTCTGGCACAAAACGATCGCGATACTCAGCATTCCAGCTCTTCTCGAAGGGGCTGACCCAAGAGAGCTGGCCGGAACTTTGGTCGCAGCCGGATATGAAAAGCAGCTACGACGTGGTGATCATCGGTGGCGGCCTCCACGGGCTAGCAACCGCATACTACCTGGCTAAAAATCACGGCATCACCGACATCGCCGTGATCGATAAAGGGTATATCGGCGGGGGCGGTTCCGGCCGCAACACCTCGATTCTGCGCTCAAACTACCTCACTCCCGAAGGTGTGCGCTTCTATGACCGGTCGCTAAAACTCTATGAAGAACTCTCCAGCGAATTGAACTTCAACCTGATGTTTTCGCAAATGGGCCACATGTCGCTCGCCCACGACGACGGCGGGGTCCGCACGATGCGCTGGCGCGCCGAAGTCAACAAGGCCCAAGGGGTCGACTCCGAGGTCATCGGTCCCGATGAGATCAAAGAGCTTGTCCCTTACCTGGACGTCTCAAAAAACACCCGGTATCCGATACTCGGGGCGCTCTACCACCCACCCGGTGGCACCATTCGCCACGACGCGGTCGTCTGGGGATACGCGCGTGCGGCCCACGAAATGGGTGTGCACATCATCCAGCACACCGAAGTGACCGGCATAGACGTCAACAACGGGCAGGTCACCGGAGTCCGCACTGATCAGGGCAACATCGCCACCGAGATCGCGGTGAACTGCACCGCTGGGTGGGCCTCCCTGATCTCTGACATGGCAGGGGTGCGGATGCCGGTGACCACCTCTCCGTTGCAGGCCGCTGTGACCGAACCGGTCAAACCCTTCCTAGGCACCGTGGTGGTGTCCGGGACCCTGCACGTCTACGTCAGCCAAACCGATCGAGGTGAACTCGTCTTCGGAGCGAGTGTTGATCCGTTTACTTCGTACTCAATGCGGGGCACGCTTGGCTTCGTCGAAGGCCTGGCCACCAACGTGCTCAGCCTGATGCCATCACTGTCGAAAATGCGGCTGCTACGGCAATGGGGTGGACTGTGTGACATGACCCCCGACTACTCCCCGATCATGGGTGAGACCGACGTCGACGGATTCTACGTGGATGTCGGCTGGGGAACCTACGGGTTCAAAGCCGGCCCGGTCTCGGGTGAAGCGATGGCCGAAACCATCGCGACCGGCAAACGCCCCGACATCATCAAAGGCTTCGGCTTGGACCGCTTCTCAACCGGCACA